>NZ_JBFRLK010000079.1:65781-106410 GCF_041469805.1 Vibrio sp. 10N.286.48.C11
TATTGATTATTGATTATTGAGCATTGTGTTGAATATGAAATCAAAAGAGATCCCTGATATCTCGTTCTACTCTATTCTGGGATGACGGTTAATTCCCTCACCGGCTTATGGTTCACTCTTAATTCCTTACAGTGGTAGATAAGAACGAAACAAACTCCTTCCTCAAAAAACTAGATTCCTGATACCTCGTTCTACTCAGTTCTGGAATGACGAATTACTGTTTTAGTTATTTTCACACCGTCATTCCCTACAGTGAGGAACGAACGCGATAGGGAATCTCGCTTTTGGTCCTGCTTACCAACATTGCACTTTTTCAAATACACCTTGCGAAATCGCGGGTAATAAAAAACCCAGCCGAAGCTGGGTTTGTTTAGCGCTCATCTCTCACCACGAGCTAATTTGTGGAAGCCTAACGTTAACGCCTTTGGTCAACGTGGCCTTTCAATCGATTAACCTAGTAGGCTAAGTGCCGAGTTCGGAGCTTGCTTCGCTTGAGCAAGAATCGAGCTTGAAGCTTGAGAAAGGATCTGAGACTTAGTCATCTGAGTCGTTTCTTTCGCGAAATCGGTATCTTTAATACGACTCTTAGATGCGTTAACGTTCTCGTTAATGTTGTCTAAGTTGCTGATAGCATGGTCGAAACGGTTTTGGAAAGCACCTAGCTCAGCACGGTGGCTGTCTACGTATTTAAGTGCCGCATCGATAATAGCTACAGACTCTTGTGCGCCACCTACGGAAGTAACGTCGATAGTATCAACCGTCACTTCTTTACCAGTTTGCATGCCTAGTTCGCCAGCAAGTGCACCAGAGAATTCAACACTGCCTTCAACTTTGTTGTTACCTGCAAACATTTGTAGCTTGCCGTCTTCAGTTACAGATGCTTTAACAGAATCTTGTTGACCGTTGATGTACGTTGCTAGCTCTTCAATGTCGTCACCCGCTTTTGCGCTGATGTCGATTTCTTGTGCTTGACCGAAGTTATCAGTGAACGACATTTTTAGGTCGTTAGAGCCTGATTGAACGTTCCAGTCTTTATCTTTCGCGTTCTCAGTTTGGTAGCTCTTACCACCCATCTGAGCGTTATCAGAGCGCATGTCTTTCAGTTGAAGCATTACCGCTTCACCGTTGTCCGCACCGATTTGGAATGACTGAGTTCCGTAAGTGCCATTAATGAGTTTGTTACCACCGAAAGATGTGGTTTCTGCGATACGGTTAAGTTCATTGTTAAGCGCAGTTACTTCTTCTTGAATCGCTACACGCTCAGATTTTGAGTTTGAGCCGTTTGAAGACTGTAGAGACAAATCACGCATACGTTGCAGGATGTTCGTTGTCTCGTTCATTGCACCTTCAGCAGTTTGTGCAATAGAGATACCGTCGTTCGCGTTACGTACAGCAACATCAAGACCACGACTTTGAACGTTCAAACGGTTCGAGATTTGTAGACCCGCAGCGTCATCTTTTGCGCTGTTGATTTTTGAGCCAGAAGCTAGACGCTCCATTGATGTTTGTTGTGCGCTGTTTGCGTTGTTTAGGTAACGTTGCGCTGTCATCGCTGAAACGTTTGTATTTACATTCACTGCCATGGTGATTTCTCCAATTGATTTTCCGGTATAGCGGTTTCCGACGTCTCGGAAAACCAAGTAGTTCTCTCAAAGTTACTTTTAATAACGGCGCGAAAATCAGAAGCTTTAGAAAAACTTTTAAAAAACCACAAAAAAATTATTAATTTAATATTTATCAACAACTTAATTTTCATCATTTTCTAATGCAGCGATAGACTTCAATTGAGAAAAGATCTTAACCTGTCTGAAAAACGTACGAATCGCCATCTAAATTGCTCAAGGTGGAGAAATGATCAATTGCCAAAGATCTCTGACTTGGGCAGATCTTGTGTAATAGATGAAATTATTTATCGTGAAGAAGAACCGTCAAATAGAGATTTGAGAAAGGTAGCTCGAGAAAATTCACAGGAAAGTAAATAGAAAAAACAAGAAATACAGAAAGGAAAAAGCCCCTTTTCCTTTGAGAGAACCGGGGCTAGTTGGCGCGTCAGAGCCTGTGTGGAGATCATCGAGAAATGAACACATTTCCGACTTGCCGTTGCATTCTTACTGTAAAAATGGATAGCAGGTGAGAGATGAGAGAGCTAAACACTCAATAGTAAGTATGCTTGCCAGTTTCCCTTGCTGCATGGCTCACGTCTGAACACGAGCAGCAAGTTCAACCAATAACTATTGCAATAGTGACATCGCAGAGTTAGGCAACTGTTTTGCTTGAGCAAGTATTGAAGTACCTGCTTGTTGCAGAATTTGTGATTTGGTCATTTGCGTCGTCTCTTTCGCAAAGTCCGTATCTTTGATTCGGCTGTTTGAAGCGTCTACGTTCTCTTGTACGTTTGCCAAGTTATTAATACTGTGGCTTAGACGGTTCTGTTTTGCACCTAAATCAGCACGTTGTGAATCTACGTATTTCATTGCAGAATCAATCACGCTAATAGCATTCTGTGATCCTGCTACGCTCATCAAACTAATATCTTGAACCGATGTTGCACGACCTTCACTCTTGATTCCTAACTCAGAAGCTAAGCCACCAGAAATAGACATAGCCCCTTCTAGGTCAGGTTCAGCGACGAACAGTTGAATGCGGCCATCATCGGTAACCGATGCGTTCACAAGATCAGATTGACCATTAATGTAAGTCGCAAGCTCTTCAATATCATCACCCGCTTTGGTATTGATATCTAAAACGATGTCTTCACCCGCTTTAGTTTTGAATTCGAGCTTAAGATCGCTAGCTTGAGCAGGCACTTCCCAACTCTTATCTTTACCATTTTCAGAATCAAACGTTGTACCACCCATACGGAAATCATCAGCACGAACACTAGTAAGGCCCATAATCATCGCTTCACCAGAGCTAGAACCAATCTGGAATGATGCTTCACCAAATGATCCATTCAAAAGACGACGACCACCAAATGAGGTTGTCTCTGCGATACGGTTAAGCTCATCTTGAAGTGCCGAAGACTCTTCATTGAGCGCAGTACGTTCAGCTGCGGTGTTAGTTCCGTTTGATGATTGAATCGCCAGATCACGCATACGTTGCAGTACGTTGGTTGATTCATTCATCGCGCCTTCAGCGGTTTGTGCAATTGAAATACCATCATTGGCATTACGCATTGCAACGTCTAAACCACGTGATTGCGCCGTTAAACGGTTAGAGATTTGCAGACCGGCTGCATCGTCTTTCGCGCTGTTGATTTTATGCCCTGATGACAAACGTTCCATAGAGGTCGCTAAATCATTAGACGCTTTATTCAGGTAACGTTGTGCTGTCATAGCAGAAACGTTAGTGCTTACATTGATAGCCATTTTGCTCTCCTTATGAGTCCGCAAAGTTTCTGCGAAGCGGCCAGCTTTACTCTCATATGGATAAGCACTGACCGTGTATTACTCGATAAACCTATACAAGGTTTAAGATCTGTATTAATCATTTATAACCAACACAGTTACAAGTTATATGCCAAGTTTAATCTCCTATAAATAATTTTTTAATTATCTAAAAATCAAAAACTTACACACAACACCGTGCAATTATTACTTTCTTCTATTAGAAAATGAAAAATATTCACCTTCCTTATTGCCGTTTTTTGCCGCTATTTTAGAAACATCACGCTCCGTACAAAAAAGCGGCAAACTGTGGCGTCATTCGCTCGTATGGCATAGCACATACGGCAAGGAATCAACGCCATGGTGATCGACAAGTCACCATTAAATGTCGATTGAACATTAAATATAGTTAAACAAGGTCAGGTCTTTGGTTTTGCCAAACGCTTGTTGAGAAGCTTGTAATGCTCGAGAGTTTTCATTGAACTCAATGATCGCTTTCGAGTAATCCAAGTCTTCAAAGTTGCTTTTTGCTTTCGCTAAAGACAGCTTAAAATCTTCATGCTGCTGCTCTTGGATATCGAGCGTATTCAATCGCGCACCGACATCCGTTCTCGCTTTGGTCAAATGAATAAACGCAGCATGGAACTCTTCAGTTGCTTGTTGCAACTTTGCCGTCGCTGATGCGTCAGACACTGATGATTCTGCAAGTTCTGCTGCATCTTGGAAGGTGTCAAATATTGAAAATGAGCTTCTTGGCTCCAAAGTAATCGAATCACCTTTGGTTATTTGGCCTTTGATTTGAATACTCAAACCTTCATATTCAATACCTTTAGATGGTTCAAAATCTTCTACAGACACCGTGCTGCCATCTTTTTCGAGTTGATAAGCAAATTTGCCATTTTGCATATCTACAAAAGTAATTTTGTAGGTTGATTCGTCTTGAAAAGATTCATTTGTTGCTCTTTCAAGTAGCAATGCGGAGGCTGGCTGCAAATCATATTGAGGTTCATAATCACCGAATGGATTATCGATCTCCATAAACAACTTGCTACCCGGATCATTCATCGCCATTTCAAAACTGCTTGCCACACGAATCTTGCGTTGATAATCGTCTCCGGCATAACTGACATGGCCCTTGTTATCTCGGAAAAATGGCTGATTCTTAGGTTTTGTACCTGCAAATGTATAGTTACCTGACTCATCTTGGGAGTTAGACATATGCAAAAAATTACTAGCTAACTCTTGAATTTCACGTCTCTTTGCAAGGCGGTCTTCTGGAGATAATGAACCGTTAACCATTTCCATCACGGTACGTTTTGCTTCATCAGCAAAATCCTCTGAATTAGAAATCATAACTTCTTGATGTTCTAATCGATTACGAACCAAGACTATTGCGTCGCTATATTGCTTTAGTTGTTCTGACTGCTGACCAATGTTCTGCAAATAGTGCGTCGCCAATGGGTCATCACTTGGCGACTGTAACTTCTTACCGGAAGCAAGTTGCGCTTGGTTGTGATGCACCTTGTTCTCTTGACGGCGCAAGTCATTTTGTACTGACTGATAATTATGGAAGCTAGAGATACGATTCAACATTTATACCTTCCTATCTCAGAGCCAAAATAGTGTTAAACGTATCGTTGGCTGCTTGCATGATGCGTGAAGAAGCCATATACGCTTGTTGAAATTTCATCATATTTGCCGCTTCTTCATCGAGGTTTACTCCCGAGATAGAAGCAATACGCTCTTGAGCCGACTGTTTTTCTAACCTCGCGATATCACTCAAGCGATTGGCCGTTGAAGATTTCAAGCCCGTATTAGTATTCAAGTTGTGGTAAAGGTCTAAAATCGTAGACTCACCATCATTCAACAGCTTTCCTGTTTGAAGATCTTGTAGCTTACGCAGGTTACCGTTGTCACCTTCTGATGGGACAAGGTTTGCCGTAAACTTATCATTTGCCACCGCACCGGGTGTGAGCTCAAACGTTGTACCGTTGATGGTCACTGGGCCTTCAGGCGGATACGGTTGAGGCTGCATTAAAATGTTGCCCTTTGGATCGGTAACCGCAAACTGCTCACCCTTCGGTGATACAATCACTTCGAACTCACGCAATTGACCTGCCGCTAAGATTTTGAACCCAGCAGTACCCTTGGCAAACGTAGTCGATGCTTCATAGCTTTGTGCGGCAATGTCTTTCGGGTCTTTGGTTTCCATCTGTATTTGAGCAGCAAAATTGCGCGTTGGACGCAGTAACAGCTTCTCTCCTAGTTCAGGAGGATTACGTACTTCCACTCGCATGCCATCAAGATAAAAAGCACTACCGCTAGAGTCGGTCGCCATCTTAACGGTCTCACCGTTCGGCTTAGTCACGACATAATCACTGCCATCGTATTTCAGGCCATACTCACCGCCTTTTAAAGCAGAGGTATCATCAATGTATACCGCAACATCGGCTTTCGATTGCCCGCTAGCCGTGACACGAGATTTTGCCACCAGCTCTGCGTTCACGTCGGTAAACAGGTCCTTACCTACGTTGCCGTTAAGATCCAAACCTTGTTCTTGAAGACTATTGACCTCATATGAAAACGCGGTCGCCAAACGACCAAGCTCATCCATGATTGCCGGGATATGTTCGTCACGCATATCTAGCATGGCGCCGATTTTTCCGTCGATATCACTGCTGGTGATCGGTTTTAAAGATTTACCTTCAACAATCGCTAGGCGGCGCTGATGTGCATCGGGTAAACCATCAACCATTTTTAATTGGCTTGCTTCACTACCAGAGACCAAGGTGTGGCCATTACCAATATGGACATTAAACCCTTCGGCATTTGAGCGTGGTGTCACCGTTACTTTGGTGTAACCAGAAAGCTCATTAATCAACTTTTCGTGCTGATCTCGTAGGTCATTGTGAGGCCCAGGAGTTCGCATCATTAAACGCTGAACATCACGGATCTCGTATGCAAGTTGGTTAACTCGCTCGATACCCATATCTAATTTTTTATTCGTAGAATCAGACTGTTGACGAACCGTTTCATGGAATTCATTTAACGTCTTGCTGAGTAGTCCAGCCTTTTCTAGTACAACTTTTCGAGCACCGACATCATTCGGTGTATCGGCTAATGTTTTAACCGAATCAAACCATTCATTCAGGTTTTCTGGAATCTTCTTCGAAGCAACCGATGACAGCATACTCGACAGCATATCGAGGTTAGCTTCGGCGTCGCCTTTATTGGCGGCATTGGTTGTCGATAAGTTAAGTTCGTTGACGGCAAATTGGTCCCAAGAGCGGCGAACATTTTCCACATGCACACCCATACCGTAGCTTTGGCCACCGTACTGGCGCGGGTCATTCACACCTTGAATCACAGACTGGCGGCTATAGCCCTCTGTGTTGGCGTTAGAAATGTTATGACCTGTGGTGTTGAGCTGTCTCTGAGCCGTAAGAACACTTTGTGCCCCTACATTCAGAAGATCCGACGCCATAATGCCCCCAAAAAACTTAACAAAACCAGAATGAACTGATTAACTACAACCGTATATTACTAAGATAAAAGCAATATATGTGCCAACACAAACAATAGGAAATTAAAAGACGATAATTTATTGAAGTGTAAGGAGATAACTATGGATTACGCGTAAGAACTGAAGGGGCGGAGAAGAAAAGAGCCTGCCAGTAGCAAGCTCTCTATGTTGATTTATGACGCTAGTTCATCTCATCAATCTTGGCTTTAACTCGTAAAACCTTGTCTGCATAGTTAGGGTCAGTTGCGTAACCAGCCTGATGAATACCTTTGATGAAATTCTCTGAATTGCCTTGATGCTGTAGCGCCGTTTCGTATCTTGGATTTTCGTTCAAGAACTTCACGTAATCATTAAAGCTATCTTCGAAATTAGAGTAAGAACGGAAGGAAGCTGACTCTTTAACGGCGGTTTTGCCATGGAACTCAAGAGTTTGAGTCGCGACCTTATCGCCCTTCCAACTTCTATCTGCTTTGATGTTAAATAAGTTATTGCTGTTGCCCAAAGAGTTCTTAACCATTTTAGAACCCCAACCCGTTTCAAGGGCAGCTTGTGCCAATAGAAGAGACGAGTCCACACCAAGCGCACTTGCCGCTTTTTCCGCGTAAGGCTTCATTGAGGTCACAAACGATTCTGGAGAATCAAAGGATACTGGCTGTTTTGCTGCTTGCGCAGGTTGAACGTCTGACGCTCGCTCTTCCGAACGGCCTGAATATTGCGGTCTTTGCAATGAAGCATCAAAGCCTTCACTGCGAACCTTCTCTTCAGACGTATCGCTTGCTTGGCCAGCGCTTAGTTGAGCCACGATCATATCTGCAAGACCTAATGAACCTGAAGCGCTTAACTCACTCGCCATTTGGTCATCTTGCATCTGACGATAGAACTGCTCGTTCTGGCTGTTCAACATATCCGACTTAAAGCTCGAGTTAGCATCGCGCATTGACTTAAACAACATCGAGGTGAAAATCGATTCAAACTGTTTTGCCGCCGCGGTTAATGCTTCTTTCTCGCTACCTTCTTCACCGTTTACCGCTTGTTGACGAAGACGGTCTAAACTACCGATGTCGTGAATAAAGCCGATGTCATTGTTATTCTTAATCATGCTTTATTCCTTAGATAATGATCAATTGGCCTTCAATCGCACCCGCTTGTTTCAGTGCTTGAAGGATTGCCATTAAATCAGAAGGTGCAGCGCCCACTTCATTGACTGCGCGTACCAAATCGTCCAGCGTTAGGCCAGGTTCAAATTTGAACATCTTACCATCGCCTTCCGTGATTTCGATATCAGAATCAGGGACCACTACCGTTTGGCCACCAGAGAATGCATTCGGTTGGCTTACGTTTAGATTTTCTTTAATTGCAACCGTCATACCACCGTGGGTGACCGCCGCCGCTTTTAGGCGAACGTGCTTACCAACCACAATCGTACCTGTACGAGAGTTGACGATGATTTTTGCAGAGCCTTCAGCAGGGTCGAACTCGATGTTTTCGATAGCCGACAAGAATGCTACACGCTGGCTGATTTCACGCGGTGCACGAACTTTTACTGAAGTTGCGTCTACCGCTGAAGCCATTTGTGGGCCTAGGAAATTATTAACCGCATCAGCCATACGCTGAGCCGTTGTGAAATCTGATTGGATTAGGTTGAAGGTGATGTAGTCACCACGACCGAATGGCGTTGGGATCTCTTGTTCAACCGTCGCACCGCTAGAGATGATACCAACGTTAGGGTTGTTACCGACAATCTTAGAACCGTCGTTACCTTGTGCACTAAAGCCACTTACCACCAAGTTACCCTGCGCGACCGCATACACTTGACCGTCTAGACCTTTCAAGAAGGTCTGTAGCAAGGTACCACCACGAAGGCTTTTTGCTGAACCGATAGAAGAAACGGTTACGTCAACTTCTTGGCCTTGCTTAGAGAATGCTGGCAGTTCAGCAGTCACAATAACAGCCGCGACGTTTTTGGTTTTTGACTTAGTGCCGGGCGGCAATTGGATGCCAAAATTTTGCAGCATTGCGTTAAATGTTTGATCGGTAAAGGGAGTTGTCTCACCAGTACCCGGCAAGCCCGTGACCAAACCATAACCGACAAGTTGGTTACTACGAACACCCGCCACTTTTGCCACGTCTTTGATTCGCGCAGCATGGGCACTGGTGGCAAGAAATAGCATGCCGAATAGTACGAGTGTCAGTTTTTTCATTGAGTAACCTGTCTGTATTGCTTTAATTTATAATAGCTTAGCTAAATGTGGCTGAGTGATAGAGGCTGTCAGTATGTCGTCGTCCTATCAAGCTCTACAGAGATACATTAAAGAATCGTGCCAAGAATCCAGGCTCTTGCATATCTTTCTGTACGCCAGTCCCTGAGTACTGAATTCGTGCGTTAGAAACACGGTTTGAAGCAATGGTATTTTCGAAGTCAATATCATCTGGACGGATGGTACCGCTTAGGCGGATGTACTCATCGCCGGTGTTCAGTGTCATCCACTTCTCACCACGAACCACTAGGTTGCCATTAGCTAATACTTCGATCACTTCAACGGTAATGTAGCCGCTGATGCTGTTACTTTGGTTGGCTGACGCATCACCAGCGAAGGTATTGGTGTTGCTCAGATCGTAAGAGAAGTTGTACTTATCGATCGTCAGATCTTGACCACCAACAGCCAGCGGCTCCATCGATGCATCATTCGACTTAGACATGTCTGCGTTGGCTTTTTTGGTCGCTCGAGTATTCTCATCTAGCGCTACAGTGATGATGTCACCAATACCACGAGGCTTTGAGTCGTCATACATGCTGCCAATGTGGTTCACATTAAACAGTGAGCCCGTTGCCGCTGCATAATGCTCTGGCTTCTGCTTGGGGTTGATTGGCGCCCATGCAGGGTCACCAGCAATTGGATCGGTTCGCCCACGAAGCGTGTCGATAATTCCTGAACTTTCTTCTGCCGACTTATCGCCTTCAACCGCATCAACCACTGTGGTCGCGTTCTCTTGTGCTGGCGTCTCAATTGGATCCAGTACTGTACAACCAGTCATCGAAGCTAACAGGGCTAAACAAAAAATACGTTTCATGGCGATATACTCTCAGCAGGCAGTGGTAAATGGGTCAATTAGCAAAAACAGATAGATTAATTAAAAAAGTAAACGGCGAATAAACCAATTACAGCTGTTGGTTAACAAAGCTCATCATCTTGTCTACTGACGAGATAACTTTCGAATTCATTTCGTATACACGCTGAGCTTCAATCATGTTTACCAGCTCTTCGGTTACGTTTACGTTCGATGTTTCTAGCATCGATTGGCGGATGTTACCCAGGCCATCAAAACCCGGTACACCCTCTTGTGGGTCGCCACTAGCGCCAGTTGGCAAGTAAAGGTTTTGACCTACTGGCTCTAGACCACCTGGGTTTACAAAGTCAGTAATGGTAATTTGACCAACCACGACGTTGTTTTGCTCGCCACGTAGACGAACCGATACTTCACCGTCGTTACCAACCGTTACCGAGATCGCGTCTTCAGGAATCACAATTTCTGGTTGTAGAGGATAACCTTGGCCCGACGTTACGATCGCGCCTTCACCGTTCAGTGTGAACTGACCATTGCGGCTGTAACCTGTTTCACCGTCTGGCATTTCAACTTGGAAGAAACCGTCGCCTTCAATCATCATGTCTAGGCTGTTAGATGTCGTTTGTGCGTTACCGTGAGTGTGCACTTTTTGAGTCGCGACGACCTTAGAACCGGCACCCAGCATCAAACCACTTGGCAGCTCAGTATTCTGAGACGATTGACCACCCGGTTGATTAATATTCTGGTAGAACAGATCTTCAAATACCGCGCGGCTCTTTTTAAAACCAATGGTCGAGGCGTTGGCAAGGTTGTTCGAAATCGTTGAGATATTGGTTTGTTGGGCGTCTAAACCCGTTTTACTTACCCATAATGCTGGATGCATAGCAATGTCCTTTAAATTCTATTAGCTCATACGAAGCAGTGAATCAGACGACTTGTCCATTTCCTCTGCTGTGCTCATCATTTTGACCTGCATTTCAAACTGACGTTGTAAGTCAATTAGGCTGGTCATTTCACCTACGGCATTTACGTTACTGCCTTCGATAGCACCTTTTAGCAACGTTACCGCTGCATCTGCTTCGTATGCCTGATCTGGGTTTTTCGAACGGAATAGACCATTCGTGTCTTTAAACAAACTTTGGTTGTCTGGACGTACAAGCTTAATACGATCAACCACGGCCAATTCTTCAGCTGGAGCGCCTTGAGGAATCACCGAAATCGTACCGTCTGTACCAATTTCTACTTTGCTGATTGGGATTGGCAGCGTGATTGGTGCATCGTTTTCACCAAGCACTAAGTGACCGCTTGCGTTGGTTAGTAAACCGTTTTGGTCAACCCTTAGGTTACCGTTACGTGTTAAACCTTCACGGCCAGTATTGTCCATCACTGAAATCCAACCATCACCTTGAATGGTAACGTCTAGATCTCGGCCAGTAGTAACCACACTACCCTGAGCGAAATTATGACCCGGACGCTCTGTCATGCTGAAAACACGAGTAGGCATGCCTTCGCCATACGCTTGCATTGAACGTGCCTGTGCTAAATCAGCACGGAAACCCGTTGTACTTACGTTGGCAAGGTTGTTTGCACGTAGCTGCAAAGCTTGCATATTTTGCTTAGCGCCACTCATGGCAAGAAACAGTGCGCGATCCATAATTTTGCTCCAAAAATCATCTTCTAGAGCTTATAAAGCAAACACTGTGCCAATATTTTTAACTGTTATTTATCAATAATTTAAATAGAAAACAAACAAAGATGGGTGATCATTAAAGGATCATTGAGGAAGAATTGTTGCCAGTGGCATTACCGTGCGGCAATAGGGGCGGCAAATAAGAAGACAAACAACAATACCCAATTCAATAACATTGAATTGGGTATTCGCAGATGATTCAAACGCTCGAAACGATTAACGAATCTGAAGAATATTCTGTTGTAGCTGGTTGTGTACTTCTAGAGAACGTGAGTTCGCTTGGAAGTTACGTTGAGCAGAAATCAAATCAACCAGCTCTTGAGTCATATCGATGTTCGACTGCTCTAACGAGCCGTTGTTGATGCTACCAAATGAACCTTTGTTCGATTCACCCCAGATCTTATCGCCAGAGTAACTAGTAGAATCCCATTGAGTACCGCCTTTCTTATCCAGACCTTGCTCATTTGGTACACGAACCAAGCCTACACGGCCAAGCATCACATTTTCACCATTTGAGTAAGTACCCAGAACACTACCGGCTTCATCAAAATCAACCTTAGTAAGGAAACCCGTTGTTGCACCATCTTCATCAAACTTAGTCAATTCAAATGGAGCAGCAAACTGAGTTGAGGAGTCTAGACCAAAATTAAGTGTTTGAGTTACATCGGCACCATTTAAGTCAATCGGAGTCGTACCTGCACCTAGCTGCTCAGAAATAATCGGCTGGCCATTATTTAGATTCGCTAAAGTACCGTCATTGTTAAAGCGCATAGTGTGACCGATATGACCTGTTGCGTTGGTAGCGTCACCACCGGTAATGTTGACTGGCTTTTCACCTTCACCATCAGTCATCGTGTAGTAAGTTTGCCAAGTATTAGGTTGGGTTTGATCTTTGAGGTAATAAGTCGTTAACTTGTAAGACTGCCCCATAGAATCGTATACCGTCGAAGATGTTGAACGATTATAAGTATCAGAATCATTGAAATTAAATGCAGCCGGATCTTTAAGATCACCATTCGCCGGAAGGTTAACCCCGACTTCAATATTACCTGTTTGCTTGGGCTTACCAAACTCTGCAGGAATGCTTAATGGCTTTGGGGCATATGAAGATACTTCACCACTTGCAGGATCAACAGCATAACCAAGAAGAAACTCATCATTTGAGGTTACCATGTAGTTATCTTTATTAAGGTGAAATGCTCCATTACGAGTTAATTCATTAATCTCTGGCACCATGCGATCTTTAGCTACAGCAAAAAAACCTGTACCACTAACTCTCAAATCCATTGGGTTATTCGTATAAATACTTGAACCTTCGTGAAATTGTTGCGCCACTTTGCTAGCTTGCGCACCGCCACCAGGGGTGGTTTTTCCGTTAGTGAACAACGAGCTTGAATAAACATCACCAAACTCGGCACGAGACTCTTTAAAGCCAAATGTGTTTGCGTTCGCAATGTTGTTACTGGTTGTATTCAGGTCTAATTGTGCAGCGGATAAGCCGCTTAAAGCTACATATGACATTCCATTATTCTCCTAATCTATCTAGCTAGCATAGTCACTCAATAAAGAGCTACGCTTTACCAACTTCTAGTACTTCAGCAAGTCGTACTGGCGATGTGAAACCAGCCAGATTGAGTAGTACGTTGCCATCGCCCTTACCAAGAAGCACACTGTTCACGTTCGCATAACTGGAAACTTGGAACTCGGTGTTCTCGCCATCCAGCAAACCCGACGCTTTCACGTTGTATTTACCGGCCGGCAATGGATTACCGTCTTCGTCTTTTCCGTCCCATTCAACACGTGTATCACCAGATGGTTTAGAGCCGATATCAAATGTGCGAACCAATTGGCCAACTTCGTTCTCAACACGGACCATTACATTGTCCATTGCCTGAGGAAGCTTAACCATGGACGCCATACCGCCATCACCGGGTTTTACACCTGCCGCACCAGGAACCAATACATCACGCCCAACTAATGAAGAGGCCTGAAGTGCTTGGTTAGAGGTCATTGATGAATTCAAGCTTTCAAACTGTGTATTCATTTTGCCAATACCATCTACGGTCGCAAATGAAGCCATTTGCGCAATCATCTGGTCATTACTAACCGGCTTGAAAGGGTCTTGTTGTGCTAGTTGCTTAGTCAACAAAGATAAGAAGTCTTCTTGTTTAAGATCCTGCTTACCTGTTGTTTCGTCGGGCTTTTTAGCGCCATCTTGAAGACTCTTCAGCTGGTCAACATAGGACAAGCCGCTTTGACCAACATTGTTGTTGATTCCAGCCATGTGCTACCTCCTTATCCTTATTGACCCATCTGCAGCGTACGCAGCAGCATTTGTTTACTCGAGTCAGCAACCTGTACGTTCGTTTGGTACGCACGTGATGCCGAAATCATGTTTGCCATCTCTTCCATAACGTTCACGTTAGGCTTGTAGATGTAGCCTTCGTTGTTCGCTAATGGGTGATCCGGGTTGTACTCCGCGCTCAGCGGCTTATCGCTTTCTACAATCCCTAATACTTTCACAGGTACAGTGTGGTCACTGTTACGTGCTCGATTTAACTCAGCGCCGAACACAGCGTGGCGAGCCTTGTAAGTTTCTTCAGCAGAGCTACTTACACTGTCCGCGTTCGCAAGGTTGCTCGAGGTCGTATTTAGACGAACAGATTCAGCACTCATCGCAGAACCAGTCACATTGAATACATTGAATAAACTCATCTAATTATTCCCCTTTAATCGCTTTAGTTAAATTCTTGAACTTACTTCCTAAGAAGTCGAGAGAGGCTTGATGCCTAATTTGGTTTTGCATGAAAAGGTTTCTTTCCAAATCCAAATCAACCGTGTTGCCATCTCCTGTATCAGGTTGTGTAGGAATTCGATACTTCGTTTCCCCGTTCACCGTTGTTGAGGCAGAAATGTGCCGACCATCTGTACGGCTAAGACCAATGCTTGCCCCAGAACTTGCCGCTTGCAGTGATTTCTTAAAGTCTAATCCCTTTGCTTTATACCCAGGCGTGTTTGCTTGCGCGATATTGGTGGAAAGCACCTCAGCGTTACGCTCACGTACACCAACTGTGTGCTGGTGAATGCCCAAAGCATTGTCAAAAGAAATAGCCATGTAAACCTCAACTCAAGAACTGACTGTTATGAAATAACCAAAGCAATATATATACCAACTTTTAAAACAAGGCGGTCTATCAATGCTTTTACAGGTTACTCGTGGGTAAACTTGCAATATACAAGCCAAAAAATAGAGTAAATTGGAATGTCACTCTGACTTAAAGATATAGCTTAAGCAGGAAAAAGAAAACCCAGCACTTGGCTGGGTTTTAAATTTAGACGGTAACGTTACACCTAATATGGGTGCCGTTCGTTACTTTAATTTATAGATGATGCCTGGATTACAGCGAACCATTTCAAAACGATCGGTTAAGCCTGTCAATGATTCAGACGCACCCAATAGTAAGTAACCACCAGGGTTGAGGCTATTTGCCATCTGGTTAAGTACCTTTGACTTCATATCAGGCGAGAAGTAAATCAGCACGTTACGACAGAAAATGATGTCGAACTTGCCTAACAATGCATAGCTGTCCATCAGGTTCTGAGGGCGGAAGTTCACCATGCGCTTGACGTTATCTTTCACTTTCATACGGCCATCGCCCGCATCTTCAAAGAAAGTACGACGGCGCTCTGGAGAAAGTCCACGTCCCAATGCAAGGTTGTCGTAAGCGCCAGTGCGGCACATATCCAACATACTTGCTGAGATGTCAGTTGCGGTAATCGATACATTTGGCAGCATACCTGGCTTACGAGCTTGAGTTTCAAGAATCGTCATTGCCATTGAGTATGCTTCTTGGCCTGAAGAGCTTGCCGCAGACCAAATCTTAATAGGACGTTTATTTGCCGCTATTTCCGGTAGAAGCTTATCCGCAAGCACAGCAAACGGGTAAGTATCACGGAACCAAAGTGTCTCGTTCGTCGTCATGGCATCGACAGCAGCCACACGCAGCTCACGGTTTCGACCTGTTACTACATCTCTCAACAAATCAGACAAAGAAGCTAACTTAAACTTCGTTACTAATGGGCTTAGACGACTGCGCACTAAATACTGCTTGCTGTCACCTAATACAATGCCACATTGAGATTCTAAGAAACGGCTGAAATCGCGATACTCTTGATCACTTATTGTTATAGCAGTCATTAATGTCTCTTTTAGTTAGTTAACGCAGCTTTTACAGCTGCACCAAGCTCATCTGGGTTGAATTTAGCGATGAAGGAGTTAGCTCCAACACGCTCAACCATGGCTTGGTTAAATACACCACTCAACGATGAGTGTAAAATTACGTATAAATCTTTAAGTTCGGCGTGACGACGAATCTCAGCAGTCAGCGTGTATCCATCCATTTCTGGCATTTCGATATCAGAAATCACCAATGAAATCTGATCGTAAATACTGCCTTCTGATGACATCTGTATCAGCTTCTCGTAGGCTTCTTTACCATCCTTCACCGAGATAACTTCAAAACCAATCGACTCAATAGCACGTTGAACCTGCTTACGAGCAACGGTCGAGTCATCAGCAATCAAGATGCGGCGAACCAGTTCTTTCTCTTGTTCTACTTTCGCAATATCTTCAGCAATCTTGCTGTCCATTGTTTCATCAACAGGAGAAATTTCTGCAAGGATCTTCTCAACATCAAGAATTTCTACCAATTCATTATCAATGTTGGTTACCGCTGTCAGGTAGTTAGCTCTACCTGCGCCATCTGGCGGCGGAAGAATCGATTCCCAGTGCATGTTAATAATGCGCTCAACTGAACTTACCAAGAAACCTTGAATGGTTCGGTTAAACTCAGAGATAACCACAAAACACTTTTCAATATCCGTTGTAGGACGGCCACCAATCGCTAAGCTCAAGTCGATCACAGAGATCGTTTGGCCACGAATGTGTGCTACACCTTTAACCAGTGGGTTCAAGTTTGGCATCTTTGTCAGCTTAGGGCATTGCAGCACTTCTTTTACTTTAAAGACATTAATGCCGTAACGCTGACGCCCCATTAGGCGAAAGGTTAGTAATTCTAATCGGTTTTGACCGACGAGTTGCGTACGCTGATTCACCGAATCAAGAATACCCGTCATGAGCTCATCTCCATATCAAACTTTTTTGTATAAAAAGTGTTAGTCTACTGCAGGCTACGAACCACCAGAGAAACGGAATGACGTATTATAAAACAAATTTGCCACCTCTTTCCATAGCAATGTGTAGAGCTACTTTTAAAACTGTCGCTAAGTTTATCGGCATTTTATCAATATTGTTTAGTTTTTTTGTACAAGCTGCGACCCCAGAACAAATTGAGATGATTCAGTCTGCAGCGGAGCAACATATCCTTGATACAGTTGAGCAGCCACAAGGTGGCGAACTCTTTGTTAATTCAGCAAATGTTGACTCAAGAATCAAAGCGACAGACTGCCCAGTGCCTTTAGAGACCAGCGCTTCAACGACCACCAATACCCGCAGCAGTATTACGGTTTTAGTGCAATGTGTTCCTGATGAGTGGCGAGTTTATGTACCGGTGCGCCTTTCGATGTCGGTGCCTCTTGTCACCACCACTCGCTCACTCGCGAGAGGCGAAATCGTCGGTCAATACGATGTCACCACCGCTATGATTTCTCTTAACAAGTTTCGTCGCCAAAGTTTCACAGCTCCACATCAGGTCATCGGCGCTAAGGTAAAAAAGAACCTAAGACCGGGCGATGTTGTAGAAAGAGGTGATATCTGTGTCGTGTGCCGAAACGAGAAGGTTATCATACAGGCAGTAAAAGGTGGCATGACCATTACCACCAAAGGAACTGCGCTTACCGATGGCTCTATGGGTGATCAAGTAAGAGTGAAAAATGATAAATCACAGCGTATAATTGAAGGGATTGTTACCAGCATGTCTGAAGTCACGGTTTACTTTTAACTCTTTACTTCTAAATTGACGGTATCGTTAGCGATTTCACCCTCAACTCTAACGCCAAATATAACGGCGGCGGTGTTTTGTCCCTTTTCGACTATTGAGCTAAAAATTGCTAAAGTATTCGAACCCTTGGTCGATATTGACTGTACAGGTTCCCATTTTTGAAGAAAAAGGCTTAACTATGGCAGGCATTGATAATATTCGTTCAGGGCAAACCCTAACGACCACTAACCGATCAGCAGTACGCTCTGATTCTAGTTCTGAGGCATCACGCTCTGATGTATCAACTAAATCACCAGCAAGCAAAGATGCGGTTTCACTGAGCCAACAAGGCAAAGCGATTGGTCAGCTCCACCAAGATATGGCAGCACAGCCAAGCTTTGATTCTGTGAAAGTAGCAGCGATCAAAGAAGCAATTGCGAATGGTTCATACACTGTCGATCCAGAGAAACTGGCTGACAACATGATCAAGTTCGAAGATGAATTAAAAGGCCTTTAAGAAAACACTAACTTTTCATTGAAGTTATTGTCTTAAAGTACACGAGGTTATGAATAGGTTTACGTTATGGCGGCACTAGCAGATTTAGTTAATTTTCAACTTCAAAATGCCAAAGCCTTATCTGAATTACTAAGTTCAGAGAAAACCGCTATTACGAGCCGACAATCAAACGATATTGAGCGAATCGCCAAAGAAAAAGTGGTCCTAGTTGAACAACTAAGATCAACCGATCAGCGAATCGCAGCCCATACCAATATCTCAGAACTGACCGAGAACCCTGAACTTGCTCAGTTAGTCACTAAGATCCAGTCCATAGTGCACGATTGCCAGCAAGCGAACCTTGTGAATGGCGAAGCCTTAAATCGAGCGCACCTTAGCTTCAAAAAACTCAGCAATATGATGCAGCAAAGTCACGGAAAAATTGGCATGACCTACAATGCCGGTGGTCAAACGCATACTATCTCTACGCTGGGAACCAACGTAAAAGCCTAGTTAAGTTAACTCTTCCTCTTCAGTAATACCCCTTGTTAACCGTTTATCTGTATCTCAGACTATTCCTGTCGTTATCTTTTATTAAAACACCTAATCAGCCTTTGAACGCCCTGACAAAATCGATAAACAAAAAAGCGGCAAGTATTTTCATACTTGCCGCTTTTACATTCATATTAGTTATTGGTTGCCGATACGCCATCTGGAAAACGAAAGCAGCCAATATAACTGGATAGTCCTATCGCTAGACGCCCCTTGGGCTAGAACAGCGTTTGTTGTCTCTTTTCAGGTACAGGTTGAACTTCACCGTAATTACGTAGCTGTTCCATCTTACGGATATCAAGCTGAAGCTCAGTAACATAGCTATCGCCCACAGGGTAGCTGCGTACCACTTCTGCACCGCGGATTACGCCATCAACCGCACCAGAAGTACGTTCCGTACCAAGGCGTTGATCTTCCAACTCTGCCCGACCACTCACTCGCATACCGTAAACTTGTTCTGCAAGTTCACGATAGGCGTCGATCTTAGAAGCTCTCATCGCACGGATACGTCTTTCTTCATCGTTACGTCCTTTCTGCTCACTGATACTCGCGTAGCCAACGGCAACTAAGTAGTCGTCTGGCCTCATGTTTTGCAGTGGCTGACAGCCAACAAGCAGTAAAGCGGCAACAACAAATATTAACTTCTTCATCTCGAACTCCTAAGGGCGAAGAATAACAGTATAAGGCTGACTGATCGTTGGATCGGAACGAATGATCACGCCATCTTGAGTTCGAATACTGTTGAGAGTATCTAGGTCACGGCCAATACGGTCTGCAGGCAAGAAGCCTTGTGCCGTCGCCACGACAATTCGAGTTTGCATGCCAACAACGCGAGCATTTACTAGTACACCGCCTTCTTGGCGAAGCATGGTGCCTGTCAGCACATACTGTACGTCTTGCTCTTGAGCTAAGTCTTTCCAATCGCGGCTTAACGCAAAGTCACCTTGATGAGTCACTTGAATAGAACCTGTTGTTTTGAAATCAACAACCTTGAAGCCACGACGCTGAAACTGATGAATGAAACCTTCTGATACCGAGTTTCCTAGCCAGTTCGTTGTGTCCATGTGTTGCAGGTCAACAAACGACGTAATCGCTATCGGAGTTCTTGCTGAGATACTCGTATTCGAAATGATCAGATCTTCGGTCATACTTTCCACGAAGAAATCCATGGTATGACGAGGGCTATCCATCAACATAAACTGACTGCCTGAATATTCAGACTTGCCGTTATAGATTGGCGAATAAGCGCATGAGGTCAACAACATGACACTCATTACTACGAGCCATTTTTTCATTCTCTTATCTCCAGATAGGTTTAGTGCTCCCTGTTCCAATATGTTCTCACCATTATTCTTTTCAATGGATTACAATGTTGGAACAGTCTTTGCTTTTCATTAATGGTTCAGATTAAGAAAAACGCACTTAAGTCAGCTTCAAGCTTATAGTTATTTGTTAAGCAATATTTATACCCAACTGGTAACGAATAGATGAAAAAAATAATTTCTTACTTATTTTCAATAAGTTCACTGATAACCATAAGCTTCAGTGCTCATGCCTCTTGGTATGAAGTTACCGGTACCGCAGCCATCGTATCCTCAGAGGAAACGGCAAGGGTTCATGCTCTGGAAGACGCGGTATATAAAGCGATCCAGTTCTCAGGTGCTGATATTGGTAGTATCTCCAACCTCACGCCGTACCTCGACGCAAACAAGAAAGAGTTTCAATTTACCAATCATGAAGTGCGCTACATCTTGGTAGAGAAAGAGAAAAAACGCAGTGGCAATATAATGATCACCGCAAGGATCGATATCTATCCTTCGGCAAATGCTTGCCATGAGAGCCAATACAAGAAGACATTTTTAGTCGGCAACATTGATGTGACCTCCCCTCAGCAAGCTGTAATGGGCAGAATCTATAACATTGGTGATGATTTTGGCCATGTCGTGGACCGACAGCTGGCGCAAGAGTCTCGCAGCTTTGTTTCCGTTGGCACGACCAATTACGATATCGACAAGCGTCGACCAGAGGTGATCAAGATGATCGCCCAAGACACTGGCGCGCAGTACATCATTGGTGGCGACATTACCGATTTAACCGCGACCATCGAATCCAAGCTTTTGAAAGACGACATCATCAATCGTCAGTTTGCGTTAGAGATGCAAGTCTTCGATGGTAAAACAGGACATCAGGTTTACAACCGTAGCTATCGTGAAGTGGCAAAGTGGCCATTTGCTAAGACCAGTGAAGTCGACACCCGCAGTGCCCGTTTCTGGGCATCAACCTACGGCAGCATGATGCTGCGTGTTAGCCGTAATATTATGTTGGACTTAGAATCGGAAGTGTCATGTAAGATCACCCTTCCAGAGGTTGCAGCGGTATTTGGTAACACTGTGACCATTGATTTAGGTCGAATGCATGGCGTACAACAAGGTGACAAGTTGCAACTGTGGCACACAGGTTCGTTTATCGACCAACGCGGTTTGCCACGCAACAAGGTTTCTCAAAGCGACATCACACTGACCGTTTCTCGCGTTTATGAAAACGAAGCAGAACTGACGATCGACCAACCAAGCCTTGCTGGAAGCATTCAAATTGGTGATGTGATGCAGAAAATCATGTAGTTAGCGACACGCCCGCCTCACAGTTTCTAATAAAGCCTTAGCACTTTTGTTAAGGCTTTATTTTTTTTCATGGGTATTAGTTTCGGTTTTGCAGTATTTGGCGTAATCTTATTAATAACATAATCATCACTTAGCAAACTATGAGTCAGAATAATCTAATTGGTGCTACCGGTTACCGCTTTATCTCGAAAGGTAAAACCGCTTTTAAGATCCACATTCATACTCCCGAAGATACGGTGTTGCATCGGTCGGTCGGTTTTGTTCGTATGGGTGAAGACAAAGCACTGAAGAAAACCATTAAATTAAGAGATGAACTGGGCAGACAGCTATGGGGCAAATTTTGGCCCAAAGTCCTCAAAGAGCCCTACCTGATGACGCGCCTGCCTCATAGTCTAGAACCCAAAATTGTATTCAAACCAAATCCAACTCAGAGTGATCCCGAACACCGCGACGAATGCTACATCGCTAAGTGGCGTGTATTCTCAGAAAACGGCGACTACAAATACAAAACTAAGGTGTGCTCCATTAGAAAGCACGGCAGACTTGCCGCTTACAGCCAAACCAAACGTGCGCTGCTTGATGCTCACAAAGACGTAATTGATCTACTTATATTTATGGGACGATTGAACAGCATCGACTTAAAATAGGCTTAAATCCGATTAAGCTGACCGCCCATATTTTTCAGATACAAAAACAGCCGCACATTGCGGCTGTTTTTAATTTATGACGATCCATCGTGGCAATTTAGAGTATTGCTACATACAAAATCGATTACCTAGTTTCGGCATATCTCAGCCAGTGTCGCCAATCGGCGCTTAGACTCTTTCACATAAGGGTTGGCTTGATCCCATGCGTAACCCGCCAGAATTGAGCACACCATCTGCTTAATCTTTGGATTTGGATCTTGATAGAAAATCACATCCTGCAAAGTACCTGAGTACCACCCCTCGACATACGTTCTAAAGGTGTTTACACCAACCATCAAAGGAGCGGCATAATCGCGTTCCCAATCTACATTCTCACCGTTAAGTTGCTTTTCGACACACTCAACCGCAAACTGTGCCGACTTCATCGCAATCGTCACGCCTGACGAGAACACCGGGTCAAGGAACTCGCCGGCATTGCCAAGCAACGCGTACTTATCCGTCGCCAAATGTTTTACATTGGCAGAATAGCCACCAATTTCACCCCCAGGGTTTGGATACTCGGCGCTTGCCAGTATCTCAGCCAAGCCCGGCTCTTCCGCTGCCAGCTGTTTAATTGCAGCAATCTTGTCTTCTGGATAGGACTCAAAGAACTTAGGCTCTCCTACCACACCAAACGAAGAGACACCGTTACTAAACGGGATCAACCAATACCAAACATCAGGGTTGGTTGGATGCACAGAGATAAGAATTTTATTTCCGTCATATTCAAGATCGGTATCCACCTCTGCAATATGATCGTTAATGTGCGTAAAAATAGCTTTGCGTGGAGGGAGCGATGACGGCTCTGCCAAGTTAAGCATTTTTGGTAGCACTCGACCAAAACCACTGCCATCCAGAACGTATTGCGCTTCTATCTGATAACGCTCTCCACCCAGCACTTGTACATCTAAAATGGTGCTGTCGTCGGTGAAATTAATGCCCATTAACTCATGTTGGTAATCAATGCAGACACCCTGCGCCTCAGCCGTATCTGCCAAAACCTTATCAAAGGCACCTCGCTGAACCTGAAACGTAGTTCCAGGGCCAGAAGAGAACTTGTCTTCAAAATTAAACGCCGTATAAACGCCATTTTTGCGAAAGGCAGCGCCATCTTTGTATTGGAAGTTAGCGTTGATCACTGCGTCAGTCATCCCAGCCTGTTCAATCACTTCCATACAAGCTGGTAATAGGCTTTCACCAATAGAAAAGCGAGGGAATACGCTCTTTTCAATCACTCGAACATCGATGCCTTTTTTATGAAGTAAAGACGCAGCAATAGACCCTGATGGCCCAGCTCCGATGATCACCACTTGAGTTGATAGTTTTTTCATTATTTAAGCCATGTTTGTTATTTTTATTGCGCGCCAGCTTTCAATTCAAGAAGCGTGTGACCAAGACCGATATCGTCGGTGCGAGTTACCACTTCAAAGCCCGCTTCTTCAACGATCTCTAAGAAATCTTCACTGCGGTAAAAACGGCTGTTGCCATTTGCCAAGCAGGTAAAGTAGAGAGACGTCGCGTTTAAGCTATAAGAAGCCGCATCGTATTTCTGTGCATCCCAAAACAGTTCAAGGATATAGACAGTCGCGTCTTCTGACATATGAGAGCGAACGCGCTTTAATATGCTCAGAATCTCCATTGGCGAGAAACAATCAAGGAACTGACTCATCCACCAAACATCCGCGCCCGTTGGCAGAGTTTGCTGTTTATCGAGCATATTCGCTGGGAATGGCGTGACTCGCTCTTGATGACCATGCTTTGCCGCGTTTGCCATTGCCATTTCTAGCTGCTGTGGCAAATCAACAATCGTCACCTCAACGTCCGCATCATGGTTGCAGCATTGCATCGCCCACTTACCCGTGTTGCCGCCGATATCCACCAGCGACTTAGGTTTCTTGCTGAAGACTTTTTCAAGTAACACAGGGAACGAGCGATCCGAATAGAAGTGATCAAACTTGAACCAACTCTCTTTTGCTTTTTCTGGCAATTGAGACAAGCCTTGGTAAATGGTTTCCCAATCACCCAACTCTTTCAAGCCTGCAGGTGTGCCTTCTTCAATCGCTTCTGTTAGATGCATCATCGCGGCATAACAAACATCGGCTGTGAAATCCATGTTTGCGTTAGTCATACCATCATGCAGAAGGTAGAAACCAAGGTTAGCCATTTTGTAGTTAGGCTTTTCCCAAGTCACAATATGAGCACTTAACGCCATATCGAGCAGGACTTTCACGCCGTACTCAGAGACACCGGTCGATTCAGAGATAGACTCTGCTGGTAAACCCTCGTTGCCCGCGTCATCTAACGCTTTCAAAATGCCTAAATCACGAAGTGTACGAGCAGTATGAAAAACAATCGGAGCGAAAGACAATTTCTGCGCTTCTGTTTTTGCTTCTAATGCGTTGAATGGATCTAATTTATATTCCGACACGAAAAACCTAACTTTAAATAATAGAGAGTTACTCAGCTGCCATTTGCGCAAGCTTACGTTTAATATCAACGTTTAAGTTATTAACCCAACGGTTGTAATTACGGTGTATTTCACCATCGTCGTACTTCAAATTCTCTGATTCAACGTAAAGAATAGAGTAAAACTTATCACTATAAGGAATTTCAACCACAGCGTGGTGCGAACGAACATACAATTCAGCGCGGATCAAACCAGGCTTTATTTCTGAAACCAACCAGCCTCGATTTTCAGCAGATTCAGAAATAGCTGATTTAACCTGTTTACTTTGAAGATTCAGTGCAACTGGAGTATCCTCAACATTCATTACAGGTTGGACGCGTCCACATCCTGCAAGAACGAATATGAATAACATTGAAACTGCTATTTTTAGTAATTTCATTTAAATTCCTTATCTGTGTTTATTTATAAGCGCGCATAGTATTTAGTTAGACTCAAAGCAAATCAATACTCTATGTCAAATCAATCCCAATTAATGTCGTTTAATATTGAGAAATGGTCTGCAAATTCGGCTGGTCTCAATTCTGTTGCCCAATGGCAAGCGTGGAGCACTAATTTAGATTGGCCACAAGATGGCTCAACTGAATTTAAAGCGATCCCACCGATGATGCGCCGCCGAATGAGCCTACAAAGTAAATTGGCCGTTCAAACTGCATTGACACTCTTAAAAGACAACTCGATTGATTATCTGGTTTTTGCCAGTCGACATGGTGAACTGCACCGAACCGCAACCTTGATCCAGTCGATATTGGAAGGTGATGATGCCTCGCCAATGGCGTTTTCACAGTCCGTGCATAATACAGCTGCAGGGTTAACTACCATCGCAGCGAAAGCACCAATCCCTCTGACCTCTATTGCGGCCGGCCAAGATACTTTCCACAACGCTCTGATCGAAGCTTATCTTTACCTACATCAGTACCCGTCACATCGTGTACTCGTCATTGACTTCGACCAGCCTTTGCCTGAGCTTTACCAAGAATACGAAACACAAGACTATACGGATTATGCTCTGGGCTTAGTGCTCAGCGTTGGCAGTGAATATTCTATTACTAGAACAGTAGAAGCCAACCAAGCACCTTCCGTGTTACCACAAGGGCTACAAACGCTCCAACATATCTTATTGGGCGCAAATAAGTGGGCTATTGCTGGCAAGCACCAAACTTGGTCTTGGGTAAATAACACCGAGACAGGTCCACAATCATGAGCAAAATCGACCAATATTGGCGAGTATTCGCGACAGGGCTGTGCTTTACCATCTTTGGTCTAGGTGGCTTAGTATTAAGCTTCTTAATCTTACCCACTATCGCGCTAACGACTTCCAACACCATTAAAAGAGAGCTTAAAGCACAGCGATTGATTCGTTTCTCATTCAACGCCTTTTGCCAAATCATGAAGTTCACCGGAGCAATCGATTACCGAATTGATGGTGCAGAACTACTGCGTAACGACCGTAACTGCATTATCGTCGCCAACCACCCAAGTTTGATTGACTATGTGCTGATCGCCTCTCAACTTCCTCAATGTGATTGCCTCGTCAAAGCGGCTATTTGGGAAAACCCTTTTATGAAAAGGATTGTCAAAGCGGCGGGTTATATACCGAACCAAGCCCCTGACGATCTTTTAGAGCGCTGTGAAGAACGTTTCTCTCGTGGCAATGTGCTGCTGGTTTTTCCAGAAGGCACTCGCACAACGCCGGGAATTGAACCATCCTTACAACGTGGTGCGGCACAAATTGCCACTCGAACACAAACCGATTTACGCGTGATTCATATTACGGTTTCTCCGACATTCTTAACGAAAGAGAAAAAATGGTATCAAGTTCCTGCTACGAAACCCTTTTTTCATATCGCGGTGAAAGGTAAAATAGAAGTCGCACCATTTATTGAGAATTCAAATAACTTAACTTCGGCAGCAAGGCGCCTTAATCATCACCTTGCACACTCTATTTTCCCTTCCGAAGAAAGCATTTAGCTCATCAATAAAGCAACTGGCGATATCAGCATTTCGAAAATACATCGCATAATGTAGAATCGCCCCCTTAAAGCAGCATTCAGATAAAGCATTAAGTAGGCCAAAGTGGAAACATTACACAACGAACTGAAACAACTGATCATCGACGCATTGAACCTTGAAGACATGAGTATTGATGAGATTGAAACGGAAGCTCCACTATTTGGTGATGGACTTGGACTAGACTCTATCGATGCCCTTGAGCTTGGCCTTGCTATCAAGAAAAAGTACAACATTGTTATCGATGCAGATGATTCAAACACTCGACAGCACTTTGCGTCAGTTGAAAATCTAGCGAACTACATCTCTTCTCAAACGAATAACTAGACAGATCTTTATGACACAAGCTAACCAACAAGAAGTATACAACCAGGTTAAAGATGCGCTTATTGAGCTGTTCGAGCTTGACGCTGAAGATATCACCCCTGAAGCTCATCTCTATCTTGATCTAGACCTAGACAGCATTGATGCCGTTGATTTGGTCGTTCACCTACAGAACGTCACAGGTAAGAAGATAAAGCCTGAAGAGTTCAAAGCAGTGCGCACCGTTAATGACGTTGTCGAATCTGTGGTTGAACTATTGAAGGACGCCTAATGCGTCCTCTGCTGACTTTACTGTCGGCAATTATACTTTTCACTTATCCAATAGCGGTTTACTTTGGACTCAACAAGTTTGGCTTACAAACCGTTGGTATTGCCTTAGCCGCTATCTTTGCTGTACGCATTTTCACCGGCGGTCAGGCTAAAATCAAAGAGCTAAAACACCTAGCTTGGATCAGTGGAAGTGCCGGTATTGTTCTGCTGGCTTTAGGCTTAGCCTTTAAGCAACACGGCTGGCTAACCTATTATCCCGTTATCGTTAATGTTTGTATGCTGGTTGTATTCGCTTCGAGCCTATGGCAACCACAAACGATTATCGAACGTCTTGCTCGCCTTCAAGAGCCTGAACTTCCGCAAAGTGGCGTTGATTACACACGAAAAGTCACCAAAGTGTGGTGCTTGTTCTTTGTTATCAATGGCTCTATTGCCCTTTACACCTGCTTCCAACCGCTAGAAGTATGGACCCTATACAATGGCTTACTCAGCTATCTGTTTGCAGGGTTACTCTTTGCAGGAGAGTGGGTAGTAAGACAGCGCATTCGTCAGAGTTAAATTGTTATGACCCAAACCGTATCTTACACCTCGTTGTCTGAGCTTCTTAGCCAGGACAGAGCCCCTGAATCTATTGTCTGCTTTGACGACAATAGCGAGATTACGTGGCAAACATTTAACGACGACTTATCTCAACTCGTACAATTTTTGTCTTTATCCCCTTTTCAACGAATCGCGATTTGTACCCAAGACAGCTACCTATTTGCGGTGGCCTTTTTGGCATGTACAGCAGCCAACAAACACATCATCTTACCGGGCAACTACCAGCCATGTGCGCTTGCTGAGTTAAGTAAGCAGTTTGATTGCCTGCTAGTTGATAACTCGATTGGCGAAGTTGAGGTGAATGACGTTCGTAATATCCAAACCTTATTGGATTCAAACACTGAAGCACAAAAACCTCTAACCGAGAATCTTACGACCATTGATTTGGCAACAGTCCCATTAACTCTGTTCACTTCAGGTTCAAGTGGCACGCCAAAAACGATAGATAAAACGTTAGAGCACCTCGATATTGAGACCGCTCAGTTACACAAGAACTGGGGTGAGTTACTCAAGGGAAACCAAATCCAAAGCACAGTTTCTCATCAACATATCTATGGTTTGCTGTTTAGAATCTTATGGCCACTATGCTCTGGTGTTCCATTTGCTCGACACAACCTTGAATACCCAGAACAGATCTTATCTCACGCAAATCAAAACTGTGTACTGATCAGCAGCCCAGCGCTACTTAAACGATTAAAGCATGAGACCAACAAGGTACAACTTGCAGGAATCTTCTCTTCGGGTGGTCCATTGCCTACCGAGTCGGCTCACCAGTCACGAGATCTGCTTGGTCATTTACCGATTGAAGTCTTTGGTAGCACAGAAACCGGTGGCATCGCATTTCGTCAGCAAGAGAGCGCTCAAACGCCTTGGCAGCTTTTTGCCTGTATTGA
This sequence comes from Vibrio sp. 10N.286.48.C11, assembly GCF_041469805.1. Classification (NCBI taxonomy): domain Bacteria; kingdom Pseudomonadati; phylum Pseudomonadota; class Gammaproteobacteria; order Vibrionales; family Vibrionaceae; genus Vibrio; species Vibrio sp. 10N.286.48.C11. The sequence continues at coordinate 94,302 of NZ_JBFRLK010000079.1, forward strand.
GGCTAGTCTCAACAGTGAGAATTGCATTAAGTTATTGTCGCCGTACATCGATAAGAATAACTGGTATCAAACCTCTGATGAGTGCGAGATGGTCTCGGAGAATCAATTCATATTGAAGGGCCGAACGGACCGAGTGATCAAGATAGAAGAAAAGCGAGTATCACTGGTTGAAGTGGAAAAGCGACTGGAGCAACTGCCTTGGATAAGTGAGTGCGTGGTTATTCCATTTGAGGAGCCTGAGCGATTAATATTAGCCTCTGTTTTGGTATTATCAGATGAAGGCCAAGCCGCTCTATCGACCATGAGCAAAGGTAAATTCTGGTTGATGCTGCGTACAGAACTCAGAAAGTGGTTAGAGCCAATCGCAATCCCGAGAAAATACCGTGTTGTCGATGAGATCCCCCTCAACAGCCAAGGCAAGCGATTAACCTCTCATATCGAACAGCTAATAAAATCATAGAAACCGCTGATCGTATTTTACACTGAGATTATCTTTTTATATTTTTGTCAGAACACCCATTTTCAGCCCAAGGATTCTAAGCACACGCTATGGATAAGAGAAAGCCAAACATCATTGCTGTTGACACTGCAGAGAATGAATCGACCCTGACGCTCCATGTTATTGGAGACATCACCGATTTTAAGGGGCACTTCAAGAGTTTCCCTATTCTTCCTGGCGTCACGCAGATTGATTGGGCGCTTTACTATGCAGTCCAAGAGCTTAATGTCCCTGGTTGCTTTAAAGGCATGGAGGTTATCAAATTCCAAGAGCCTATCCTGCCCGACTCGACCATTCAGCTATCACTCAAGTGGGACGCCGACAAAGATAAGTTAAGCTTCAGCTATACCTCGAACAACGGTGAACAAACTCACTCTTCAGGAAAAATGAAGCTGGGAGAGAAAAGTGAATAGCACTCCCGTCGAGGCTAATTCTCAACACCACACAAAAGAAAGCAGCTACAAGGCTTGCTTCCTTATCCCGTGCTTTAACCATGGCGCAACCATGCCGGCTGTGGTGTCGTCACTTCATCATTTTGAGTTACCGATCATCATCGTTGACGATGGCAGTGAACTCACAACAAAACAGTTTCTGTCTCCCCTAGCAGAGAATTCAAACGTAACCTTGGTGACGCTTGAACAGAACCAAGGTAAAGGCGGCGCAGTAAAAGCCGGAATCAAAAAAGCGCAGCAACTAGGCTTTAGCCACGCTATTCAGATAGATGCTGATGGGCAACACGACCTGGAAGCCTTGCCAACATTGATTGAGGCCTCACAAGCTAAGCCACAACGTCTGATATCAGGCCAGCCTATCTACGACGACAGCGTACCCAAAGCAAGGCTCTATGGGCGCTACGCGACACATATCTGGGTATGGATAGAAACCCTTTCTTTATCAATTAAAGACAGCATGTGTGGCTTTAGAGCGTATCCTATCAACCAAACTCAAACTGTGTTGAATAAGTACGATGTTGGTTCGAGAATGGACTTCGATATCGAGATTTTGGTTCGCCTGTATTGGGAAGGTTGCGACATAGACTTCGTTGAAACGCGCGTTATCTATCCTGAGAACGGCATCTCTCATTTCGATGCGTTGTGGGATAACGTCAAAATCAGTTGGATGCATACACGTCTATTCTTCAGCATGCTGCCAAGAGCACCAAAACTGATTGCTCGCCATTTCAAATCCGATTCAGCTGATAATAACCCAAATTTATCGACTGATTCAGAGCCGCAAGCTTCTGAACAACCACACTGGTCCCGCACTCAAGAACGCGGCACAGTATTAGGCATTAAGCTGTTATTAGCCATTTATACCTTGTTAGGTCGCGGTGTGTTCAACCTCATTCTGCGTGGTGTGATGCGTTACTACCACTTGACGGGCCAGCGTGCGCGAAACGCTTCCGAACAATATCTATTCCAATTAAAAGCCTATGCGGAACAGCAAAATATTGAGCTCCCCGGAGAACTAACCAGTTACAACCATCTGCTTTCATTTGGCCATACGATGCTCGACAAGCTCGCGGCATGGAAAGGTGATTTCTCGGCAGATAACCTGACTATTCATGGCCAAGACCAGTTCGAGAGCATGGTGGCAAATAAGCAAGGTGTGCTAATCCTTGGATCTCACCTTGGCAATATTGAGCTGTGCCGAGCTTTAGGTCGCAGACACTCGAACATCAAAATCAACGCCCTGGTTTTTACAGAACACGCCGAACGTTTTAATTCCGTGATGAAAGCGGTTAACCCGCAGTCTGATTTAAATCTGATTCAGGTGACATCGATGGGGCCTGATACCGCTATCTTGTTACAACAGAAACTAGAGCAAGGCGAATGGATCGTGATTGTTGGCGATCGAACTTCCACCAGCAAAGAGAGCCGCTCAGTATGGGCTGAGTTCTTAGGTAAGGAAGCTCCATTCCCTCAAGGTCCATTTATGTTAGCCTCGGTTCTCAAAGCACCCGTATTTTTGCTGTTTGGGTTACGTGACGACTCACAATCTAAGCCGCATTTTAATGTCTATTTCGAGCATTTTAGCAACAAGATCGAGCTACCAAGAAAGACTCGCGAACAATCTTTACAGCAAGTCGTGCAAAAATACGCAAATCGACTTCAGCACTACACACTGCAAGCACCGCTTCAGTGGTACAACTTTTTTAATTTTTGGACATTGAGCAAGCACCATGACGAAAAAGAATCCAAATAGCATCACCTTTGGTGCCGAGCGCCTCACGATTGAGGATGTTGTCGCTATCTCACAAGGCGCAAAAGCCTCGATGAACACAAGTGAAGCATTCACATCTAAGATCGACCGTGGTGTCGCTTTCTTAGAACGCCTATTGAAAGAAGAAGGTGTGATTTACGGTGTAACGACGGGTTACGGTGACTCATGTACGGTTGCGATTCCGCCAAACCTAGTTGACGAGCTACCACTGCATTTAACACGTTTTCACGGCTGTGGTTTAGGTGAAATATTGTCTCACGAACAAGCTCGTGCAGTCCTTGCAACTCGTCTTTGTTCGTTATCACAAGGTGTCTCTGGTGTGACTCACGATCTACTCAACCAGATCGTTACCCTAATCAACCAAGACATCTCACCACGCATTCCTCAAGAAGGATCGGTGGGTGCCAGTGGCGACTTAACACCTCTGTCTTACTTAGCCGCAGCACTGATTGGTGAGCGTGATGTAATCTACAAAGGTGAAGTGCGCCCAACCAGTGACGTCTACAAAGAGTTAGGAATTAGCCCTATCAAACTTAAGCCAAAAGAAGGCTTGGCGTTGATGAATGGTACGTCTGTAATGACGGCATTAGCTTGTATTGCTTACAAGCGTGCGGAATATCTAGCTCAGCTATCAACTAAGATCACCGCTATGGTATCAGTCGGTATGCACGGCAATGACTTCCATTTCGATGAAGCGCTGTTTGCAGTCAAACCTCATCCTGGTCAACAACAAGTTGCTGCATGGCTGCGTGATGATCTGCAAGCGGATCGCCCGCCACGTAACAGTGATCGCCTCCAAGATCGTTACTCTCTGCGCTGTGCTCCACATGTTATCGGCGTGGTTCAAGACTCTCTGCCTTGGCTACGCCAAATGATCGAGAACGAGCTAAACAGTGCCAACGACAACCCAATTATCGATGGTGATAATGAGCGCGTACTGCACGGTGGACACTTCTACGGTGGACACATTGCAATGGCGATGGATACGTTAAAAACTGCAGTTGCGAACCTTGCTGATCTGCTTGACCGTCAAATGGCTCAGCTGATGGACTACAAGTTCAACAACGGTTTGCCATTCAACCTAACGGGTGCTGAAGGCGAACGTAAGCCAATCAACCACGGCTTTAAAGCAGTACAGATTGGCGTTTCAGCTTGGACAGCAGAAGCATTGAAACACACCATGCCAGCAAGCGTATTCTCTCGCTCAACTGAGTGTCACAACCAAGATAAAGTGAGTATGGGCACCATCGCAGCTCGTGACTGTTTACGCGTTCTAGAGCTAACCGAACAAGTGGCAGCAGCGTCACTACTGGCGGGGACACAAGCACTCGAACTTCGTAAGCGCCACAATGAGCTTGATGAGCACCACATGAGTGAGAACCTCAAGCACATTCGCGACGAAGTGCTTAAGGAGTTTGAATTTATCGTAGAAGATCGACCACTTGAAGGCGATCTACGCCACTTCATTGCTCGTATTCAAAGTCAGCACTGGTCACTTTACTCATAAAGTAGCCAACCCTTTACGCAATATTGTTGAGAGCGATTTATGTCTGAAATCCTTCACCCATTACAATCTGAGGTGACGCTTATCACCTCATTCCAAGATGCCGACCCAATGGGCGTGATCTATCACGGCAACTACTTCCGATTCTTTGAAGAAGTTAGGCGCATCATGATGGATAAGATTGAGTACAACTACCATGAGATGAAGGATTCTGGCTACATGTGGCCTATCATCGATACCCGCGTGAAATACATTAAGGCGATACCGTTTAATCACAAGATTAAGGTAACGGCGAAACTCACCGAGTGGGAAAATCGCCTGCGCGTCGATTATGAAATTCATGATGCTCTAACCGGTGCTCGAATGACACGTGCTCACACCATGCAGGTTGCCGTCACCATCGAAGAACAAGAGATGTGCTTTGCCTCACCCAAAGTGTTTACTGACAAAGTCGAACACTGGCACCAATTTGGTTGCTTACCTCTAGCAACTGAACATCAAACACAAACCTCTAACCCACAGCAGGTGAACCATGAATCTGTTTAAACGCAGTCGCAAATACATCAATATCGCGCTAATTGGACTTACTGCGATGATGGCAAGCGGCCTTGTAAGCGCCAAAGAAAACTCTGCTGCTGTCAATTCTATTTCAGAGCTGCAGACGGTGCTCAGCGAAAATAGTATTGTGCGTGGTGAGTTCGCTCAAACACGCAATATGGAGATGTTCGCCCAGCCTTTAACGTCACAAGGTACATTTCTGTTAGACAAATCAAGTGGCTTACTCTGGACACAAACCACTCCGTTTCCCGTGAACTTAGTGCTCACCGATAACAAACTGAGCCAAAGGTTTGCCGATCAACCCGCAAAAATCATCACCGACAAAGAAAATCCAATGGCGTTTTATTTCAGCCATATCTTCTTGTCAGTGTTTCATGGGGACACGCAAAAACTTCAGGAGCAGTTCGCACTCAATTTTGAGCCCGCAACTAACACCAGCTCTGATGAAAATGTACAAGCATGGACACTGACTCTAAAGCCCAAAAATGCACCGATGAATGCGGTGTTTGAGGCTATCACGCTGCAAGGCAACAGCGATATTGAACGTATTGAGTTGAAAGAGATTCGTGGAGATAGCACAATGATCGAATTCAGTCAGTTAAGCCATCTACCGGAAGTATTATCAGATGCTGAAGCGAAACAATTCCAACTCTAGTCTTGCCCTTGTTTGGCTTGTTGTTGTAATGCTGTTTAGCGGGTTGTTGACCAAACAATTCGCTTTTTCTTCGTCGGTACCGATTGAAAGCAACATTCTAAAGTTACTGCCCGAAAACCAGCAAGACCCAATGGTAGAGCAAGCCTTTCAGCAGATATCCAGCTCGATGAGCGAGCAAGTGGTATTTATCATAAGCGCTCCCGATATCGAACAAACCATGGTTGCGACCGACGCTTTTGAAAAAGCTCTCAACCAAAGAACTTTTTCAAGTCAGCCAACTCTGTTTAAGCAAGTTCAAGGTAAAATCAACGCCAGCACTCAAAGCCAGTGGAGCGATTTCTATTTTCGTCACCGATCTCAACTGCTGACCCAACAACAAAAAGAGACGCTGACACACTCGCCTGATTCGCGAGCTCAATATGTCATTCAGTCTCTGTACAATCCATTCTCAGGCGTCACTGCAGCAGAGTTATCTCTCGACCCATTCTTGTTATTTCGCGACTACATCAGTGCTATTGGCGTCCAATCAAGTAACTTTGTTCTGAAAGAGGGCTATCTCACGGCCCAGTCGAATGAGCAAACTCATATTTTAGTCACGGCTACTCTGGCGGACTCACCTTATAGCTTGGCGATTCAAGAACAACTTCCAGATCTTGATTCAATTGAGCGCGAGGTCGAAAAACAATTTGGCGTCAAGGTGCAGCATACTGGTGTGGTGTTCTACGCCAATTACGGTACCGAAAGCGCGAAATCAGAAATCAGTACCATTGGTTTGGGCTCATTGGCAGGCGTTATTTTATTGGTGTGGCTGACATTTCGTAGTGCGCTACCACTTGCCTTATCTTTACTCTCAATCAGTACAGGATTATTGGTTGCACTGGCAAGCACTGTCGCTATCTTTGGTAAGGTGCATCTATTCAGCTTGGTGTTTGGCGCTAGCTTGATTGGCGTATCCATCGATTACTCTTTTCACTATCTCACTGACCGTTTGGCCGCAGGAAGCCACTGGCAGAGCGATAAAGGCCTAAAGCATATTTTCATTGCCATCACTCTAGGTTTAATCACCAGCTTAATCGGATACTTAGGGCTACTGGTTGCGCCATTCCCAGGCTTGCAGCAACTGGCTCTGTTTTCGTCGATTGGACTGATCGCAGCTTACGCCAGTGTGGTGTGCTGGTACCCCGTTTTAGCGGTAAAACCAGGCCAAGAGCGCCCTCTTCCCCTGTCGAAACTTTGGCATACTTGGTTAAGCCTTTGGAGCAACCAAAAATTTAGAATTGGCTTACCGTTAACAGTGACTGTCGTTAGCTTGATGTCACTCAGTCAAATTCGTTACGACGACGATATTCGCCAGCTTCAGGCTATGCCCGAACAACTCAAACAGCAAGAGCAAGCCATTACTGAGATATCAGGGTTAGGCAGTGGTCAAAATATGCTTTTAGTCACAGCTCAGAGCGACCAAAAGCTACTCAAAAAATTGACAGAAATCACCACAAGCTTAGATTCGCTGGTCAATAGCCAAGGTATCTCCGGGTATCGCAGCATCAATCAACACTTGTTAAGTAAACAAGAACAGCATGATAACTATCAGTTGGTTGAACAACTCTATAGTCAACAAAGCCATATATTACAAAGCTCTCTCGGTTGGTCTACGTTTCCAGAACTACCAAAATTCGAACCAATCACGGTATCTGGATTTTTGGAGTCTCCAGTCTCAGAGCCTGTTCGACCACTTTGGTTAAAACCTATCGACGGGCAAGCAGCGTCGGTCATTTTGATAAAAGACGTCACTGATGCTGAGCTGTTCTCACAGTGGTTGGAGTCAGATTTTGCTCAGAAGCAAGGTGTGAAACACCTCAATAAAGCGGATGAAATCTCCTCTCTTTTTGCTGAGTACCGCGTCAAGATTACCGAGCTGTTATTGATAGCATTGGCAGCTATTGGCATGCTGTTAGGCTGGCGCTATGGTGTGAAGCAAAGCCTGTTAATGCTGTTGCCTTCATTGATTGCAGGCGTAGCAGGTTTGGCGGTCACGGGCATTTTAGGCTCGACACTGAACCTATTTAACCTGCTTGGTTTGATTCTGATTTTAGGGATTGGCATAGACTACACCCTATTCTTTGCTGAGCAAAAGAAATCGCTGAGCACCTTATTAGCGATCACCTTGTCAGGTCTCACAACACTACTTTCATTCGGCTTACTGTCGCTGAGCCAGACTCATGCTATTCATAGCTTCGGGGTGACGGTTCTGACAGGGATCTTTGTCGCTTGGCTGCTTTCTCCACTCGCGATCAACAGTAGTAAAAACGTAGAAGGACCAATTACTCGAGAGGCTTTTAGATGATCCAGACATTAAAGGTAACCTTCGCCATACTAGTGGGCATTCTAATGAGTGCCTGCTCGATGGTTTCTCAGCAGCCAAGTGGTGCGAGCGTGTCTATCGATCAAGACACCGATCTAGCACTACCACTGCCAGCTGAACTGGGATACTCATTAACAGCCAGTCAGTTGATTAGCGCTACGTGGGAAAATGATACACAGCAGCTTCCGGTTCAAGTCGAAGTCACACCAGGTAAAGTGGTTTTGGCGGGGTTCTCCTCTTGGGGTACTCGCATTCTATCGCTGCAATACCAGAATCAAGTAATTGATACGCAGGTTTTGTCTGGGCTTGGCGCAACTTTGCCACAACCTGAACAGGTGCTATTTAATTTAATGCTTACCTTATGGCCGGCTGAAGCATGGGCTCAGCCTTTACAAAGCATAGGTTGGCACCTAGTCGATACCGACAAAACAAGAACCGTATTTGATGAAAACCAACAGGCAATCATTCAAATTGATTACCAAACAGATCCTGGTACACACAAAACGGCAGGCGACATTGTTTTCAAACATTTGACCCTGGGCTACAACATCACCATACAAACGTTGAACTCAACGATTGTCGACAATCCAAGTAAGAGTTGAACACTATGCCTATTTACATCCAAGACTGTGGTTTCCACTCAGCGCTAGGCTCAGAGATTGCCGATATTCATGGCTGTCTAAAAGACGAGCGTGAATCAAATATGGTCGAAGTGCACGATATGCTGAACGATGGTAAACACACTGTCGTTGGTCAGATCGCGGGTGAACTACCACCGATTCCTTCAGATCTTACGCAATACGCCACTCGCAACAATCAACTGGCGCTGTCGGCTCTTCACCAAATTGAAGATTCTATCGAGCAAGCCAAATCTCAGTTTGGCGCAGATAGAATTGCTGTTGTTATTGGCACCAGCACATCTGGGATCTCCGATGGTGAAGCAGTCTTCAAACAAAAATTGGCAAACGGCGAGTTTCCAGCAGATTACCATTACTCAAAACAAGAGCTTGGTGATACCTCAGAGTTCGTTAGCCAGTATTGCGCATTAACGGGGCCAAACTACGTCATATCTACGGCTTGCTCATCCAGTGGCCGCGTATTTCTGACCGCCCAGCGCTTATTAGATTCAGGTATGGCTGATGCCGTGTTAGTGGGTGGTGTGGATACATTGTGTAAGCTGACACTCAATGGTTTCCACGGTCTTGAAGCACTCTCAACAACACATTGTAAGCCATTTAGTGCAACCCGAGAAGGTATCAACATAGGAGAAGCAGCGGCATTTATGTTGCTCAGCAAAACAAAGTTAGCCGGTGTTAATGCAGCACAAGACACGTCAAACATTGCCTTATTGGGCTGTGGGGACAGCTCTGATGCACACCACATTTCAGCGCCTCACCCTGAAGGCAATGGTGCTGAACAAGCAATGAAAAAAGCGTTACATTCTGCACAGTTAAACGCAGAAGACATTGGTTATATCAATGCACATGGTACAGCAACGCCACTCAATGACTCGATGGAAAGTAAAGCCATTCATCGTATTTTTGCAAACAAGGTTCCCGTCAGTTCTACCAAACCGCTGACCGGGCATACTCTAGGCGCAGCAAGTGCGATTGAGGCTGCAATTGCGTGGCATATTTTGAAATATGACTTACCGCTTCCCTTACAAAAATGTCAGGATAAAGCTGAAGATATTGAGATTGATTTGGTAAACTGTTCACAGAAACTTAAAGCAAAGAACATCTTAAGCAACTCGTTTGCTTTTGGTGGCAACAACATTAGCCTGATTTTTGGTGTAGTAAATGACTGATATCCCTTCTGTAGACCAACTTCTCCCTCACGATGATCCGATGATATTAATCGATCGTGCTATCAGCGTAGAGGCGTTGTCGATCCACTGTCAGGTCGATATTGGTGACCATAATCTGTTCTTTGACGCCGAATCTCAAACGGTACCAGCATATGTTGGAATCGAGTTTATGGCGCAGTCTGTAGCGGCATGGTCTGGATATCACGCACTTAAAAACGGCACCACGCCCCCAATCGGATTCTTACTCGGCTCTCGTCGCTATAAATCACTGTGTGATGAGTTTACTCAAGGTCAGACCCTTGATATCTACGCCGAACAGATGATGGAAGACAGCGGTATGGCTGTGTTTACCGCAAGAGTCGAAGACCGAGGTGAGTTAGTGGCTCAATGCCAACTCAACGTCTACGTGCCGACCGAACAAAAATTACAAGAAATGAAAACTAGGAGCCCATCATGAGCCGTCAGGTTTTAGTCACTGGTGCCAGTAAAGGTATTGGTAAAGCGATCGCTATTCAACTCGCGAAAGACGGGTTTGAAATCGCCGTTCATTACATGGGTGACAAGCAAGGTGCTGAAGAGACGCTAAAGTCGATCACCGAATTGGGTGGCGCTGGACGTCTTATTCAATTTGATATCAGCAAACGAAGCGAGTGTCGCGAAAAGCTTGAGTCTGATATCGCTGAACATGGTGCTTACTATGGTGTAGTGAACAACGCGGGCATTACTCGTGACACTGCATTCCCCGCGATGACGGAAGAAGAGTGGGATGGTGTGATCCATACCAACCTAGATAGCTTCTACAACGTACTTCACCCTTGTGTAATGCCTATGGTTCAAAAGCGTAAAGGTGGCCGTATCGTCACTCTAGCGTCGGTATCCGGCATTATGGGTAACCGTGGTCAAACTAACTATGCTGCAGCAAAAGCGGGGGTGATTGGCGCAACTAAGTCTCTTGCTCTAGAACTCGCAAAACGCAAGATCACGGTAAACTGTGTCGCTCCTGGCTTAATTGACACAGGTATGGTTGACGAGCACGTGAAAGATCATGCACTTCCTCAAGTACCACTGCGCCGTATGGGTGAGCCGGAAGAAGTAGCCGGCCTAGTCAGCTACCTAATGTCTGATATTGCAGGCTACGTAACTCGCCAAGTGATTTCAGTAAATGGAGGCTTAGTATGACCCGCCGCGTTGTTGTAACTGGAATGTCTGGTGTTACTGCTTTTGGTAACGACTGGCAACAGATAGAGCCTAAGCTAAAGGCCTGTGAAAATGCGACTCAATATATGCCAAGCTTCGAGCAATATGATGGTCTCAACACAAAACTTGCCGCGCCTATTGATGACTTCCAACTGCCTAAACACTACAAGCGTAAGCAAGTGCGTGGCATGGGCCGTGTATCACGCCTAGCTACCGTTGCGACTGAGAATGCATTGGAGCAAGCCGGCTTAATTGGTCACGATGTATTGACCAATGGCGAAACTGGTATCGCTTACGGCTCTTCAACTGGCAGTACCGATGCGGTTGGTGCTTTCGGAGTAATGCTGAACGAGAAGTCGACACGAGCAATCACAGCAACCACTTACGTTCAAATGATGCCACACACAGCCGCGGTAAACGTAGGTCTGTTCTTTGGTCTGCGTGGCCGCGTGATTCCCACCAGCAGCGCCTGTACTTCAGGAAGCCAAGCCATTGGTTACGCCTATGAAGCGATCAAGCATGGTTACCAAACCGTAATGGTTGCCGGTGGTGGTGAAGAGTTATGCCCAACTGAGTCTGCCGTTTTCGATACCCTTTTCGCTACCAGTTTAAAAAACGACACACCCAAGAAATCCCCTAGCCCATACGACAGCGAGCGTGATGGCTTGGTTATCGGCGAAGGCGCTGGAACCCTGATCCTTGAAGAGTACGAACATGCTGTTGCTCGTGGCGCAAAGATCTACGCAGAAATCATAGGTTTTGCGAGCAACTGTGATGCGGCTCATGTGACTCAACCTCAGATGGAAACCATGCAAATCTGTATGGAGAAAGCATTGAGAGACGCACAACTTCCAGCTGAGAAGATTGGCTATGTTTCTGCGCACGGTACTGCGACTGAAAAAGGTGATATTGCAGAGAGTAACGCGACAGCGAATATCTTTGGTGAAGTACCAATCAGCTCTCTTAAGAGTTACTTTGGCCATACGCTTGGTGCATGTGGTGCAATTGAAGCGTGGCTCAGCCTAGAGATGATGCATAGCGGTTGGTTCAGCCCAACCCTAAACCTTAAGAATGTCGATGAACAGTGCGGCAAGCTCGATTACATCACGGGCTCAGGTCGCGAATTGGATGTTGAATACTTGATGAGCAACAACTTTGCTTTTGGTGGAATCAACACCTCTATCATCTTCAAGAAAGTCTAAGCTTAGCTACATAAAACGCTAAGTAAATAAAAAGGTTCATCGCGGATTAGCGGGAACTAAAAACAAAAACGGTAGTAAGTGATATGGTTTAGTCGCCAAACA
>NZ_JBFRLK010000080.1:0-9577 GCF_041469805.1 Vibrio sp. 10N.286.48.C11
CCGCTAATCCGCGATGAACCCAAAAAAAGCCCCCGTAGGAGCTTCTTTTATTGAGTGCTGATTATTGGCTCATACGAATCAATGATTTACCAATCAGCCACTCTAGTTCTTTACCGCTAGTATCGCCAAACTGAGTTTCAGTCAGCTTGTATAGACGATCAATACCGTTTGCAGCGAACTCATGCGCGCTCTCAGCAGTAACGATATGATGGAAAAGTAAACGTAAGATTGCTAGGAACTCAGCGTCTTCAAGTGCTGCAACCCAGCTAGCTGAAAATGCGTCAAGGCCATTTTCGAAGTCAATGTGTTCCACGAACATCTTGAAAATACGACCGTCTAGAGCAGCAGTAAAATCCGTTTTCTTTGGAAAGTGATGACTTATACCTGTACGAGAAACACCCGTTTGTTGACTCAACGTCGTGTATGACATCTTGTCGTAACCCAATCTTAGTAGCTGGTCTACAACGGCATCCATGATTTTCTGGATCGTGATTTCTGTATCTTCTTTACTACGCTTTGGCATATTCAGGCTCTTCTCTTTGTAAATCCATCTAACTCAATCAAATGAAGTCAGAATGAAAATCGTTATCAGCATTATGTGAGCAAGGTATTTTTTCGCAAGTATTTATAACTAAATTCACACAAATACTATGTACGAACAATTTTACAGTGATGCCTCTTTGGACACTTTGTCTAATTATTCTTCGAAAATCACCTTACAATCCTAAGTCGATAAGTTTAAATAACTACTTAGAATATGAAATACCCAACGAAAAATTCATTGTATAAATACCTATCAAGCGATAGATAGTCTTATAAAATCATTTCTGGCGCAACTAAGTGAATGATATTCTGACATATTAATAACATTCCTTTTCAACAAAACGTGAGGTAAATCACATACATATTTGGCGGCGCGAATGTAGATATCCATCAAACACCTTAACAAACAACATAGCATACCAGTATAAATTAGTTCAAAGGTTTTAATTTTTGTAGATACAGTTCAAATTGCTCGTTAGAATAACCTCAGACTTTGTAAGAGGATTATTTATGAGCCAAGATATTGGTAACAACGATGTATGTGAGGCTTGCGGCTGTGCAGGCGAAATCGGGTTCATCATTAAAGAAGGCGACGATGTTGCTGAAGTAACGGTTTACGGAAACTCAAAAGCACTGATTGAAGCTGAGTTTGCTAAGTATGTTGAACTTGCTAAACAAGTGTCTAGCAACGTTGAGTTCGAAGCATCAGAGATGACTGAAGAAAGCACAGAGTTGCACGCTCGCTTTAAATTTGAAGTTAGCGCTGAGAAGATTATTTTTGAACTTAAGACTCGCTCTCTAGCGCGTTAATATAAGCATTTATATGCTTATTAAAAGACGAGTGAATTACTCGTCTTTTTTTAATTGAACCCAAGCCAGTGACCCATTTTGCTCAAAATCATTTTCTGCAGCGCACTGAATCACTACGCCCCCTACCTCTAACACTGCCCCAATACTATAAGCCTTGTCATCATAATAACAAACTCGTTGCTGTTGACTGCCTTGTGTCACCACTACCGCAGCTTTACCGGGCGTTGAAATTACTTTATTGGCACTCGCAGACATTGAGCCAAACAATGAAGCGGCTATCAGAAAGACCTTAATAATTCGTATATTTACTCTAATCATTGATTTACCTATCATCTTTGCTCCATTCCTCGTTAATCTACCGCCAAATGGGTAAAACACTATGCGAGATTAATTTTTCCATTATAGTGTAAGCGTCTATCGTAATAAGAAGCCTGTTATGCTCAGAATAATTGCACTTATTATTGGTTCCTTAACCATAACAAATGTCAGTGCTGAACCACTCGATCACTATCAAATATTGAACCATCTCGATAATTACGGAAACTTATATCTACGAAATAAGCCTTATACATCACTTCCAACTGGCTTGGTGGTAGATGGTAATCTCAATATAGAGAATACTGCGATCACACGCCTACCCAAAGGGTTAGAAGTGAACGGCAGCCTTAAAGGCTCTAACAGCCAACTCGCTCGAGTCCCGAGCGGGGTTAAGATAAAAGGTTACGTCGACTTGATTGGCAGCCAAATCACCAGCTGGCCAAGAGGTGTAAGAGTGGGCGGCTTTATCAACCTCACCGACACTCCACTGGAAAGGCTACCGAATGGCTTTAGAGTAAAAGGCGATCTGAGCGTGATCCGCACTCCTTTAACCGAGTTACCCAACGGGATCGTGATTGACGGCGACCTTTATATAGGCGGTTCTGGGATTACAACATTCCCCGAGACCATGACAGTCAAAGGCAACATCTATCTGGGCGGCAACACCGTAACCAAATGGCCAACCAATCTAGATCTCGGTGGTGCAGTCGCTCGCTAATTCAGGCTAATGCTCTAATGCTCTAATGCTCTAATGCTCTAATGCTCTAATGCTCTAATACGTTAATGCTCGATCGCAGCAACAAATGGTGATTCAGAAACAAAAAAGGAGCCCAAGGCTCCTTTTTCAATTCAATCAAGTTGCTAATCAACTAGCAAGCTAACTAACGCTCGTTAACCAATGTTCTTCACTGGGTTGGCGTAGCTATCGATCAAGTACTGACGCGCACCTTGTGGCAGGCTCGACAGTTTAGCTTCAAACTCTTGTTTAACGGCCGCTGTAATCGACTCATCTTCTTTTTCTGCTGCCAGCAAGTTTACTGGGAACAGTTTGTAGTTATCGTGGATCTGACGATCGATCTCTTCAGCAAGCGCTTCAGGCGTATCAAAATCTTGGTCGATAACCTGACCGAAACCAACGTGAACGCGTCCTTTATCACCGATGATGCCTTGAATGATACTTTCGATATCTTCAAACTCACCCTTTTCGTAACTGCCGTTTACGTCTTTTTCGAAAAGCTCTATCGCTTTAGCCGTGTCACATGGGTCGTTCTCATAAGAAATAGCCACAGGAACAATCTTCAATGACTTCACGTATTCAGGGAAAGCAATTTTTTGCTTACGTCCTTCAACGTGGAACATCTTCAAAATTGCTGGCTCAGTAAAATCGTTACCGTCTTTCGCACGACCTTCCTTTTGAGCGATCCAGATTGAGTTGCCTGTTTCTAGAGAGTGCTTAATGTAGGAAGACAACTGCCCTAGCGCTTTCATCATCTCACGCGGTCCTTTCAGAGAACGCTTTACGATGAAGCTCTTGTTTAAACGCATCAATTCAGTCGCACATGGCTTCTTCAACAGGTTGTCACCGATAGCGATACGACAAGTCTGATGATTATTTTGATGCAGAGCGTAATTTACTAACGCAGGATCCATAGCAATGTCACGATGGTTTGATACAAACAGATAAGCTTGGTTCGCATCCAGTGACTCGATACCCGTGTACGTCACACCGTTAGTGGTTTTCGCTAACGTGTCGCGTAAGTACTTTTTCACTTCAATCTGAATGGATTCAACGCTAGTCAGCTTGCTCCACTTCATTTTTAAGTACACACGCAAAATCGGGCTCATTAATGCTTTAAACCAAGACGCATGGTTTGAAAAACGGTAGTGCAAGATTGCACTGATAAATTCTTCATCATTAATAAGACGGTTTAGTGCCGCTGGAATTTCATCATCGCCGTAAGGACGAATATCAACATATGGATCGGTTGGAGAGGTCATTTTTTAATTCATATAATAAAAAGCTGGCTCATTCTACGCGTTGTTTTGACTTCTCGCAGCTACAGAGCCCATACTTTTGACAAGGTCAGACCAGAAACATTGAAAATCCCCTGTTATTGT
This sequence comes from Vibrio sp. 10N.286.48.C11, assembly GCF_041469805.1. Taxonomy (NCBI): domain Bacteria; kingdom Pseudomonadati; phylum Pseudomonadota; class Gammaproteobacteria; order Vibrionales; family Vibrionaceae; genus Vibrio; species Vibrio sp. 10N.286.48.C11. Next base: position 3,790 of record NZ_JBFRLK010000080.1, read on the forward strand.
TGGCATTCTTTAAGATTAACGGTAATCTTGACGCCCCAAAATTAAGGTACTATCTATGAACTTCGCTATTGAATATACATCGGCTTACTTTTCACACTTGGTGATCACACCACGCAAGAAAGTACTTAAACATAGCCTTGTATCGGTTCAAAGTGGCTTGGTTTTGATTAAGTTAGGCAAACAAGAGTATGCCGTTGAACCAGGACAAAGCGTCTGGATTCCGCACGACTGCCTAACGTCACTGACCTACTTTCCAAACACTCAGGTTAACCGCGTCGACTTTTCTGTTCGTTTAACGGATTCATTCCCAAGACAAGCGGGTTACATCACGCAAACTAACCTCTCTTCGGCACTACTAGAAAAGCTAGAGCAAACCAAAGCTCGAGCTTCCAATGCCAATAATACGGAACAAGCGTTTAAAGATATGCTTTCTGTCTTGAAGCAAGAAGTGTTGTCGTTTAAACCACTGCTTTGCGAAAGTGCTCTTTCTCAGCGATTCAATCAATGGAACATTGATGATTCTAACCTGCCACAAGAGCACACTCTGGTGATGGTGATGCGAGAAGCGAAGAAACGCATGCAGTCAGGTCAAAAACGTTCACTTGTGATTGATGATCTGTTCTCAGGTAAAGAAGAAGAGTTCGAGCAACTGTGTATGCTTGTTTTTGGTGAAGATTTATAGCTTGCCGGAAAGTGAGTGCTGGTATTAAAACTCGCAAGCCAGATACTAAAAAGCCGCAAAAACTGAGTTTTTGCGGCTTTTTTAATTCTTACTATTTAGACGTAGATAGCAATCTATCTGTGTATCTGCCTGTCTAAAATGGCAACTCAACCTGCATCATTAGTTCGGCGTCACGTGAGTCGTGCCAACGATAATCAAAGCGCATACGCGGCTGCCCTTCGACTTTCTCGCCAAAACCGATGCTGAGTTGAAGACCATGATTCATCAACCACTCTTCAGTCGACATATCATACTGCTCATCTTCAAGGTCTTCTGGAAACCACATACCCAAGCCAACATAGTTTGACTCAATGCTTTGTGTCAGCAATGGCGAGTCTTTGGTTTGAAGAACCCAGTCAGACCAATAGTCCGGTGTGCTTTCCGGTTCATCATCGCTCAGCCCACTGATTTCCATCATACGTTGGCCAAAAGACTCAATGCTGGTCGAGAAATCTAGACAATTGTCATCTTCATCAGAAGTCAGCATGATTGAATCTAAGCTAAAAAAATCACACTCAGCATACGCAGGCATACTACATGCTGCCATGATCAACGTCGCTGGTATCGCGCTCTTTAGCATAGTCCTCTGACCTCTTGATTAGTGAACTCACATTATCTGATACAGTCCACTATCTTGCAACATCTTTGTAACTGACTTTGTACTCAGTTTTGCAACATCGCTTCCACTTATCAGTGCATTACGTATGTCTGTGCTGCGAATTTTCACTTTTTCAGGGCAAGCCATTACAGACCACTGCTCGGTAATCTCATCTGATTTATAGAAAGATGAGAACTTAAAGAAGTTATCTGGGCCAATAACAAACGTCAGTTCAGCGTCACGATGTAACTTTTGAAGTTCACTGAGCACTGCATAAGTCGTGACGCTTTCACCTGGGGTAAATAGGCTCTTTTCGATCAAAGAAAGCTCCACTTGATCCAGTGAAAGATCGCTAATAAATGCGTTAACTAACTGACATCTCATATCAAAGTCTAGCATCTCTTTTCCCCAAGCATGGGCAATACTTGGAACGAGTAGAATTTTGTCAAAGTGAGCCAACGAATCAATCACACTTTTGTGCCCTAAGCTCGGTGGATTAAACGCACTACCGAAAATGGCTATTTTTTCCATTGTTTATTACTGCCTTCTCTTTCTAAGCTTGTGCAAAGAGGTTTTTAAATCGGATGATTTAGGTATGATAACACTAGATTTTTAATTTGCTTGCAGGAAAGGAATACGAATGGAACAGTTAATTCGTGACGAAATGCGCGTACTACCTTCAATTGACCCTCACTTCGAAGTGACTCGTCGTGTGGACTTTATTAAAACGAAACTTCAGCAGTCAGGCTGCAAGTCTCTGATCCTTGGTATCAGTGGCGGTGTAGACTCAACGACCTGTGGCCGCTTGGCACAGATGGCCGTGGATAGCCTGAATGAAAACTCTGGCAGCAACGACTACCAATTCATTGCGGTTCGCCTACCTTACGGCGAACAAAAAGATGAAGATGAAGCACAACTTGCTCTCTCTTTCATCCAGCCTTCTCAATCTGTTTCTGTAAACATCAAAGCGGGTGTTGATGGGCTTCACGCAGCATCTCACGTTGCACTTGAAGGTACAGGTTTACTACCAACAGACTCAGCAAAAATCGACTTTGTTAAAGGTAATGTGAAAGCTCGCGCTCGCATGATCGCGCAATACGAAATTGCGGGTTACGTTGGTGGTCTTGTGATTGGTACTGACCACTCAGCAGAAAACATCACTGGCTTCTACACCAAACACGGTGACGGTGCATGTGATTTAGCGCCTTTGTTTGGCCTGAACAAGCGTCAAGTTCGTGAACTTGCAGCAACGCTAGGTGCGCCAGAGCTATTGGTTAAGAAAGTGCCTACTGCCGACCTAGAAGAGCTTGATCCACAGAAAGCCGACGAAGCAGCATTGAACCTTTCTTACGACCAAATCGATGATTTCCTTGAAGGTAAAGAAGTCCCTCAAGACGTGTCAGACCGCTTAGTAGGCATCTACAAAGCAACACAGCACAAGCGTCAACCGATCCCAACGATCTACGATTAATTGTTTGAATTAATCTTAGAATCAAAAAGGCCGGAAGTTCATTTCAGTGAACTTCCGGCCTTTTCTATTCAATGTGCTTTTCTTTCTGGCCTTCCGACCTACCGAGTTAGTCTACAACTTCGATATCAGTTTGAGGCACACTGCAACACGCCAGTATTTGCCCCATGTTGCGTTCATGCTCTTGCAACGCCGGTACATCAGGTTGATGAACTTGCCCAGACTCAAGGGTCACTTTACAAGCACCACAGAAACCCGCTCGACAGCTTGATGCGATAGACACACCTGCCGACTCAGCTTGCTCTAGTAGTGTTGATTGGTTGTTGCCTTCGAACAGGTAGCCGTTAACGCTCAACTGCAGTTGCTTCACCGCTTCTTCCGTTGATTGAGCAACACCAAACGCTTCTTGATGATAATGCTGAGGATTCAGCCCCATTTGAATCAGCAATTTCTTGGCATTATCCATAAAGCCGTCAGGGCCACACACGAATGCTTGGCGCTTATGAAGGTCCTCAATTTTGGCGACATGAGACACACTCAAACGACCTGACAAACCATCCCACTCTTTCGTTGGTTGGCTTAGTGAATAAATCACACTTAGACCAGCATGTTCGCGAGCGATCTTATCAATCTCAGCTTGATAAGGGATATCTTCTTCACTGCTGCATTGGTGATAGAACACCACATCATCAATCTGACCATGGTCGGCTAAGTAACGAAGCATCGACAACATAGAGGTGATGCCGCTTCCCGCTGATAACAGCAGTAATGGATGTGTTGGGTTATCTTCTAAGTAGAATGCGCCATCTGGATTCTGAGCAACTAGCGTGTCACCGACTTGGAAGTGATCATTGAGCCAGTTTGAGATTTGACCATCGTCCACTCGCTTCACGGAAATCGCCAAACGACCTGCGCGTGAAGGGCTAGAAGATAACGTGTAACGACGAGACACTTTCTCGCCATTAATCACCATTTCAATCGGTAGATGCTGCCCCGGCTGATAGCTTGGTAATAAATTGTTCTCTTTCGCTGGCTCTAGCCAAAAGGTTGTGAAGTCGCGAGCGATCTCTTCACGCTCGACGCAAGTTAAGTGCAGTGACTCGACCCAAGAGTCTTCGTAGTGTTCTTTCTCTTTGGTTTCAAGTACCTCAACAACGTCACCCGCTTTCACCAGACCTTCATTTTTCGCCACAAGGTTCTGACCAAAGAAAACGCCACCACGTTCATTGGCTCTGAACGTAGAAAAGGTATTGAGTGGCTCTTTTGTTGCTCTGAATTCGCCGCTCTCAACATCGACTGTCGTTAGGATACAGCGCTCACAAGGCTTCACCGCTTCGAATTCAACCTCACCAATTCGAATGCGCTTCCAACCATCTTCAGCAAACGCTTCAGTGTTTGAGACGACAAAATTGGTGCGGAACTGATCCATGGAATGCGTTTCAGGACTACGGCGATTCAACTCATCTAGAGAGGCTTGGCTGATCACCAACATTGGATAGCCGTCAGCGAAACTGACATTCTGACCAAGCTTTTCTCGAACACGATTGGATTGCTCACCACAGAACAACAGTTCTACGCGAACACCAAGCACATCGCTGAACCAATCATCCGCCTCGTCGTTGGTGGTATACGCGGTGAAGCTGTCTTTCCACACTGTTGCAGGCGCTTCTTGCATCTTGAAGTTTGCATATTTCAGGCGCAGCGATTCTTTACCTTCATAAGTAAAAATCAAACCGTCTGGCTGCAAGCTAGAAGACACCTTGACCATTTTAGGGTACTTACGCGCCGTCACCATTGAGCCATCAGCCAACGCCAACATAAAACGTCTGTCGAAGGTAAGGCCCTGTTTTTCGACCCAAGCAGAAGAGAGTGCAATCCCACCTACTGATTTAACCGGAAACACATTAACTTGAGATAAGGAGGGCTGTTGACCTGAAAGCTCTTGCTCCAAAGCCTTTTGATCCAAAGGTGACTGCGACATAACGATTCCAATGTTTTGTTGTTTGTCCCAATGCTAACAAATGGTTATAAATAGATAAACTGGCAGGCATTAAACACTTGATACTAAGTAGGCATGATTAAACTAATAGAATGGCATTATGTTCCGGCAAACCTAAAACTCTTGAAACTAACGATGATGCTTTACACACTAAAAGTAACCCGAATTTATTCACGCTATTTTTAAGTAGATCAGCAATATGCTGCACCTTGTTTCGACAATTGACTCAATGAGCCAGGTTTGCCTAAGTGATAGCCCTGAAAATAATCTATGCCCTGCGATTGTGCAAAACGTAAATCTTCATGGTTTTCTATACCTTCAGATAACAATTCAATCTGATACTTCCGAGCTAAAAATCTAAGACGCTCCCAAAAGGTCGAATTATCACTCCGGTTTCTCATTAACGACCGATCTATTTTCACTATGTTCGGTTTAACAACCCTAATCAGTGCTTCACCAGTGTTATAACCACTGCCATAGTCGTCTATCGCGATTTTAATTCCAAGACCACGACATACTCCAAACTGGGACATCATCCTTTTCTCGTCAATGCCAACCGGGTATTGTTCATTCTCAGTAAGCTCAATCCATAAGGTTATACCTAACTTGTTGCATGCTTGCCAAATTGGGGAAATATCACGTAGAAAAGTGAAACTTAAAACGTGATCAGGGGAGATATTAATAGTCAGAAAATCAATCATTTTCTTCTGAGACAATAATTCCTCGGACACTCTTAACAAGAATATTTGAGTAAACCATGCAATCTTCTTAGAGTCTAACAGACAGCGAATTGACGATTCAACATCGTGCCCTTTTTCCCAACGTAACAAAACCTCAGCACCGACAGTTCCATTGCCATTAGTTATCGGTTGAAAAACAGGATAAAACAATCCCTGATTAACATCGTCAATAAGTGCTTCGGCTTGTAGATTTTCAGACAACATATTCGTATTCATAAACAAACCTCTTTTTGTGATTAATCCCCGAATTCAACTCCGAACT
>NZ_JBFRLK010000081.1:0-41653 GCF_041469805.1 Vibrio sp. 10N.286.48.C11
GGCGCACCATAAAAAAGCCCACTCCGAGGAGTGGGCTTTGAGCATTTATATCCGCATATCAGCGATACACTTTAGGCGATTAAGCTTGAGAAGCTTTAACCTGAGCGTGTAGCTCTTGAACTGAAGTTACTGACGTTTTCGCGTCTGCAGTGTGCGCCATACAAGTCGCGAATGCAGCATTTAGCGTAGTCGTGTAGTTAACTTTCTCAGCAAGTGCACCACGACGAAGAACTTTAGAATCTTCAATCGCTTGACGGCCAGCTGCAGTGTTCACGATGTACGTATACTCGTTGTTCTTGATACGGTCAAGAATGTGAGGACGACCTTCGTGTACCTTGTTTACTAGACGTGGGTTGATGCCCGCTTCGCCAAGGATAACCGCAGTACCGTGAGTTGCGTCTAGCTGGTAACCAAGCTTAGATAGTTTAGATGCTAGGTCAACAACACGCTCTTTGTCGCCTTCGCGAACAGAAAGAAGTGCACGACCGCCTTCTGGGTAGATGTTACCACAACCCAATTCAGCTTTAGAGTATGCTTCTGCGAACGTCGCACCAACACCCATAACTTCACCAGTAGAGCGCATTTCTGGGCCTAACAGTGGGTCAACACCAGGGAACTTGTTGAATGGAAGTACAACTTCTTTCACTGAGTAGTAAGGTGGGATGATTTCTTTCGTAAAGCCTTGAGACTCTAGAGATTGACCCGCCATTACACGAGCGGCAATCTTAGCGATTGGCGCACCAGTTGCTTTAGATACGAATGGAACCGTACGTGCTGCACGAGGGTTAACCTCGATTAGGTACACTTCATTGTTCTTAACAGCAAACTGCGTGTTCATCAGACCACGAACACCCAACTCGAACGCTAGCTTTTCAACTTGCTCGCGCATTACGTCTTGGATTTCTTGGCTTAGCGTGTATGCAGGAAGAGAACATGCTGAGTCACCAGAGTGAACACCCGCTTGCTCGATGTGCTCCATAATACCGCCGATTACAACGCGCTCACCGTCACAAATCGCATCTACGTCTACTTCAACAGCGTCATCTAGGAAGCTATCAAGTAGTACTGGAGATTCGTTGGATACGCTAACTGCTTCGTTGAAGTAGCGACGTAGGTCTTGCTCGTCGTATACGATTTCCATCGCACGACCACCAAGTACGTAAGAAGGACGTACAACAAGTGGGAAGCCGATTTCACGAGATTTCTCTACCGCTTGCTCCATTGTTGTTACTGTCGCGTTTTCTGGTTGAAGTAGGCCTAGACGGTCTACAGCAACTTGGAAACGCTCACGGTCTTCTGCACGGTCGATTGCGTCTGGGCTAGTACCGATGATTGGTACGCCAGCAGCTTCAAGAGCACGTGCCAGTTTAAGTGGCGTTTGACCACCGTACTGAACGATAACGCCTTTTGGCTTCTCAACACGAGCGATTGCTAGTACGTCTTCCAGAGTTACTGGTTCGAAGTACAGACGGTCAGACGTATCGTAGTCTGTAGAAACTGTCTCAGGGTTACAGTTAACCATGATAGTTTCGTAGCCATCTTCACGTAGCGCTAGTGATGCGTGTACACAACAGTAGTCAAATTCAATGCCTTGGCCGATACGGTTTGGACCGCCGCCTAGAATCATGATTTTTTCTTTGTCTGTTGGGTTTGCTTCACACTCGTCATCGTAAGATGAGTACATGTAAGCCGTATCTGAAGAGAACTCAGCTGCACACGTATCTACACGCTTGTATACCGGGTGGATATCGTATTGGTCACGTAGACGACGGATTTCGCTTTCCGCTACACCTAGAATCTTAGATAGGCGCGCATCAGCAAAACCTTTACGCTTAAGCTTGTTTAGCTCGTCTTTATTTAGACCAGCAAAGCCTTTCGCTTTAAGTTCTTGCTCTAGCTTAACGATGTCTTCGATTTGAACTAGGAACCAACGGTCGATTTGCGTTAGGTTGAATACACCATCTACCGACATACCAGCACGGAATGCGTCAGCGATGTACCAAATACGCTCTGCGCCAGCTTCTTTAAGTTCGTGACGGATAGTCGTTAGAGCATCTGGTGCGTCTAGGTCTACCATTTCGTCAAAACCAGTCGCGCCAACTTCTAGGCCGCGAAGTGCTTTTTGTAGAGATTCTTGTTGGTTACGGCCGATAGCCATAACTTCACCAACCGACTTCATTTGCGTCGTTAGGCGGTCGTTAGCACCTGCAAACTTCTCGAAGTTAAAACGAGGAATCTTAGTTACTACGTAGTCGATTGTTGGTTCGAATGATGCTGGAGTTGCGCCGCCAGTGATGTCATTCATTAGCTCGTCTAGCGTGAAACCAACAGCCAGTTTCGCTGCAATCTTAGCGATTGGGAAACCTGTTGCTTTAGATGCTAGTGCAGAAGAGCGAGATACACGTGGGTTCATTTCGATGATAACCATACGGCCATCTTTCGGGTTGATACCAAACTGTACGTTTGAACCACCTGTTTCAACACCAATCTCACGCAGTACTGCTAGAGATGCGTTACGCATTAGTTGGTATTCTTTATCTGTCAGCGTTTGAGCTGGAGCCACAGTGATTGAGTCACCTGTGTGAATACCCATTGGGTCGAAGTTTTCAATCGCACATACGATGATGCAGTTGTCGTTTTTGTCACGAACCACTTCCATCTCGTACTCTTTCCAACCGATAAGTGATTCATCGATAAGAAGTTCATTAGTTGGAGATAGATCCAAACCACGACGACAGATTTCTTCAAATTCTTCTTTGTTGTAAGCGATACCGCCACCAGTACCACCCATCGTGAACGATGGACGAATGATACAAGGGAAGCCAACCATGTCTAAAACTTTGTAAGCTTCTTCCATCGTTTTCGCTGTATCAGCAGTTGGACACTCAAGGCCAATTGCTTTCATTGCTTTATCGAAGCGTGAACGGTCTTCTGCTTTATCGATAGCGTCAGCCGTTGCACCAATCATTTCAACACCGAACTCTTCAAGAACGCCGTGCTTTTCTAGGTCTAGAGCACAGTTCAATGCAGTTTGGCCACCCATAGTAGGTAGAACTGCATCAGGCTTCTCTTTAGCGATGATGTTACGCACAACTTCCCATTGGATAGGCTCGATGTAAGTTGCATCTGCCATGTCTGGGTCAGTCATGATTGTCGCTGGGTTCGAGTTTACAAGAATAACTCGGTAACCTTCTTCGCGAAGCGCTTTACAAGCTTGAGCACCAGAGTAATCGAACTCACATGCTTGGCCGATAACGATCGGGCCAGCACCTAGAATAAGAATACTTTTAATGTCAGTACGTTTTGGCATTGTCTACTACTCCGAATTACGCTGTGTGCTGTTTGATTAGTTCAATAAAGTGGTCGAATAACGGCGCTGCGTCTTCTGGACCTGGGCTCGCTTCAGGGTGACCTTGGAAGCTGAATGCTGGTTTGTCTGTACGGTGAATACCTTGTAGAGAACCATCAAATAGTGATTTGTGCGTTGCACGTAGTGTCTCTGGAAGGGTTTCTTCGTCAGCAGCAAAGCCGTGGTTTTGCGAAGTAATCATCACAACATCACGATCTAAATCTTTAACCGGGTGGTTTGCACCGTGGTGACCAAACTTCATCTTCACTGTCTTAGCGCCTGACGCAAGAGCAAGAATCTGGTGACCTAGACAGATACCGAAGATTGGTAAGCCTTTTTCTAGGAACACTTTTGTCGCTTCAATTGCGTAAGTACATGGTTCTGGGTCACCAGGGCCATTTGAAAGGAAAACACCGTCTGGGTTCAGAGCAAGTACTTCTTCAGCTGAAGTCTCAGCAGGAACAACCGTTAGGCGGCAGCCGCGGTCAACAAGCATTCGTAGGATGTTTCGTTTTGCACCGAAGTCATAAGCAACAACGTGGTATGGCAATTCTGAGTCTGCTTTCGCTTCAGGAAGTCCACCCGTAAGCGTCCACGAACCTTGTTTCCATTGATACGCTTCTTTTGTTGTAACTTCTTTCGCAAGGTCCATACCTTTCAGGCCAGGGAATTCTTTTGCTTTAGCTAGAGCCAAAGCTTCGTCTAGGTTTCCGTCGTTTACTGAAGAGCCAGCTACAATACAACCGTTCTGTGCGCCTTTTTCACGAAGAATACGCGTCAACTTACGAGTATCAATATCAGCGATACCAACAACGTTTTGCGACTTAAGGTAATCAGAAAGGGATTGTTCATTACGGAAGTTAGAAGCGATTAGAGGGAGATCGCGAATCACAAGGCCTTGAGCGTGGATTGAAGAAGATTCTTCGTCTTCGGAATTGGTTCCGGTATTGCCAATGTGAGGGTAAGTAAGGGTAACGATTTGTTGAGAATAGGAAGGATCAGTGAGGATTTCTTGGTACCCCGTCATCGAGGTATTAAAAACGACTTCACCAACTGCAGAACCTACAGCGCCAATGGCTTCACCGTGAAATACTGTCCCATCTTCTAGGACGAGTAGTGCTGACTTCTTCAAGACAACCTCCAGAAATAAAAATGCATTAAAATTGATTTAATTTGCAAATCTACCTTCCTGCAACACCAAAAACTGCGTGTTTATGGAAATTAGACAAATTGGCGGTATTTTAGTGATCTGCGTGATACGTGTCAACATTTAACTCAAAAGAAATTAAACATTTGTAAGGACTAATTCAATTTACCCCCTCAAAGCTCCAAAAGTTCAACTTTCATGCGCATTTAGCTCGAATATTACGATTTTCTAATTTTCACTCCTCATTTTAGCCAACCATAGAGTGATAAAAATATCAGCAACAAAACGCAATCGATAAATACCAAGAGAAAACATGACAATTTAAAGATCTAAAACAAAAAACACACTAAAGACCACATAAACAGCATAGAAATGGAGTCAAAAAGGCGATAAGAAGAAAGTAGAAGGAAGATCGGAGAAGTGAGATTACTAAGGAAAATGCACCAAATAAAGAAAGCGCCGGCAATTGCCAGCGCATAAATATCTATTTATAGGTCATTCAAACCAAGCACATCCGTCATGGTATAAAAGCCTGCTGGTTTGTCATTTAACCAAACCGCGGCCTTGATTGCGCCATTAGCAAAGGTCATTCGATCAGTGGCTTTATGGGTAATTTCCACTCGTTCACCGATATCAGCAAACATAGCGGTGTGTTCACCAATAATGTCACCGGCACGAATCGTCGCGAAACCAATCTCATCTTTAGTGCGCTCGCCAGTAATACCCTCGCGTGACCATACAGCTACATCGTTCAGCTCATTGCCCATAGCACCCGCAATAGCTTCGCCCATACCAATCGCAGTACCTGACGGTGCATCGACTTTATGACGGTGATGAGCCTCAACGATCTCGACATCACAGTAATCGCCCATCACTTTAGCGGCCTTCTCTAGCAGCTTAAAGACCAGGTTCACACCAACGCTGTAGTTAGGTGCCATTACGATAGCCATCTCTTTTGAAGCAGCATCAATCACCTGCTTCTCTTCTTCAGAGAAGCCCGTTGTACCGATGATCAGTTTTTTACCGTGACGTTTACAAAGTTCAATATTCGCTAATGTGCTAACAGGGGCAGTAAAATCGACAATCACATCAAACTCTTCGATGGCTTTAGACAAATCATCGACTAAAGCAACATCAAAACGACCTTCACCGCATAACTCGCCGACATCTACGCCGACCAAAGATGACTCTGGACGCTCTGAACCAGCTCCAACACTTGCTTCTGAATTATGATGAGCGGCTTTCACCAAGTTGCGGCCCATGCGGCCCGCTGCTCCTGCAATTGCAATTCTTACCACTGCGAATATCTCCATTGTTTTGGTTACCGTTGCCACTTATCTCTTGCAGCAACGTTCAATCGATTAATCTCTTTAAACTAACAACAATCTCAAACTCAGGCTAGCAATTACGAAAACTCTTTTATTACTCGCTCTAAAATTGGCACATTTGCCTCTGGGAAGGCGTATTGATTCAATGATTCTAGGCTTACCCATTCACCTTGCTGACCTTCTTTACCATAAGGCTGCTCTTCAAAATCAGTCACGAGAATGAAATCGAACTTAAGTGACTTATCCGTGTAATCAAATTCAAGATGCTCAAACAGAGACTGCTCGGTCACCTTGATACCGACCTCTTCATCAAGCTCGCGAGTCATCGCTTGCTCAATAGTTTCGCCCTCTTCAACCTTGCCACCTGGAAATTCCCAGAAGCCACCTTTGTGCTTGTCATCTGGACGCTTAGTGATAAAGACCTGTGACTTATCTTGATTGAAGATAATACCCGCTACGATATGGATTCTTTTCATTGATGGTGTTCCTTAATAAAACGCTGAACTCACATAGTCCCTAAATACGTCATCCTCAAGAAAGAGGAACGACTGAGTTGGGGATCTAAAACTACGCGAGCCTAACTAAACAAGATTCCCTACTACGCTCACTCCTCGCTATAGGGAATGACAACTTCCTTGCGTAACAAAGTAAGCCATGAAATTTACATACAAAAAGAGCCGCCTAAGCGACTCTTTATATTCTATTTGTCAGTTTTATGAAGCTAAGTTGTAGTGTATGAGAGCAAGGCGGTGGCACGGAGCTTACGACTGTAAGTGAGTACCACCAACGCAGCTATCATGCGCTACAGCAACGATTCATTAAACTTACGCGATTTTACCGTGGCACTGCTTGTACTTCTTACCGCTACCACATGGGCATGGCTCGTTACGGCCAACTTTACGCTCGTCACGCACTACCGTTTGTGGAGATGCCGCTTCAGCTTCATCGTCAGCTAGCTGGTTTTCAGCTGTTGCATGTTGCGCTTGTGCACGACGCGCCGCTTCTTCAGCTTGAGCTTGACGTTGAGCTTCCATCTTTTCAACTTCTTCTTGTTGCTGAACGCGCACTTTAGAAAGGATGGTAACAACGTCTGTTTTCAGTACATCTAGTAGGCCTTCAAACAGTTCAAACGACTCGCGCTTGTACTCTTGTTTCGGGTTCTTCTGAGCATAACCACGTAAGTGGATACCTTGACGAAGGTGATCCATCGCAGCCAAGTGCTCTTTCCAAAGGCCGTCTAGCGTTTGTAGCATCACAGATTTCTCGAAGTTACGCAGTACTTGAGCACCAACCACTTCTTCTTTCTGTTTGTACGAATCAACCGCCATAGCAAGAATACGCTCACGCAATGCTTCTTCATAAAGCTTGTCGTCTTCGTCTAACCAACCTTGAATATCAAAGTCTAGATCGAAGTCATTCTTCAGACGATCTTGCAGACCCGCGATATCCCACATATCTTCAAGAGACTGAGGTGCGATGTATTCATCAATCACTGATGCCAATACATCTTCACGGTTGTGTTCGATCATCTCGCTGATATCGTCAGAGCTCATCAGTTCATCACGAAGCTCATAAACCACTTTACGTTGGTCATTGGCTACATCATCGTACTCAAGAAGCTGCTTACGAATATCGAAGTTACGACCTTCAACTTTACGTTGTGCTTTTTCAATTGAGCGAGAAAGCATCTTAGATTCGATCGCTTCGCCTTCGTCCATACCACTTTGGATAAGACCAGCCATACGATCCGATGTGAAGATACGTAGCAGAGAATCTTCCATTGATAGGTAGAAACGAGAAGAACCCGCATCACCTTGACGACCAGAACGACCACGTAGCTGGTTGTCGATACGGCGAGATTCATGACGCTCAGTACCAATGATGTGCAGACCACCTGACTCAAGCACTTTATCGTGGATTACTCTCCAGTCAGCTTTGATCTTCTCGATCTGCTCTTTGGTTGGATTCTCTAGCTTCTCAACTTGTGCCTGCCAGCTACCACCTAATACGATATCGGTACCACGACCAGCCATGTTAGTTGCGATAGTTACCGCACTCGGCATACCAGCTTGTGCAACGATCTCTGCTTCCATTTCGTGGAATTTAGCATTTAGAACGCTGTGCTTAATTTTTGCTTTTTTCAGTGCGTTAGACAGTAGTTCAGACTTCTCGATAGAAACCGTACCAACCAATGATGGCTGACCAGCAACTACACGGTCTTTGATGTCTTCAATGATCGCATTGAACTTGTCTTCTTCGGTACGATAAACCACATCTGGCATATCGTTACGAACCATAGGCTTGTTGGTTGGGATAACCACTGTTTCTAGGCCGTAGATAGACTGAAATTCGAAAGCTTCTGTATCGGCTGTACCTGTCATACCTGACAGTTTTTCGTATAGACGGAAGAAGTTCTGGAATGTAATCGATGCTAGCGTCTGGTTTTCATTCTGAATCTTCACACCTTCTTTAGCTTCAACAGCTTGGTGTAAACCTTCAGACCAACGACGACCTGGCATAGTACGACCAGTATGTTCATCAACGATAACCACTTCGCCTTCTTCAGTAACGATGTAGTCGACGTCTTTCTCAAACAGTACGTGTGCACGCAGCGCTGCATTAACATGGTGCAATAGGCTGATATTAGTTGGAGAGTAAAGCGTGTCACCCTCTTCCATCAGGCCGTTTTTGACCATTAGCTCTTCTACAAATTCTTGACCGTTTTCAGTCAGGTGAACCTGTTTAGATTTCTCGTCCATGGTGTAGTGACCTTCACCACGGTACTCTTCAGAATCTTCTTTATCTTGGCGCTCAAGGTTAGGGATCAACGTGTTAATACGCGTGTAAAGATCTGAACTATCTTCAGCTGGGCCAGAGATAATAAGTGGAGTACGAGCTTCATCGATTAAGATTGAGTCAACCTCATCGACAACAGCAAAGAAGCGCTCACGTTGAACACGATCTTCAGCACGGAAAGCCATGTTGTCACGTAGGTAATCGAAGCCAAACTCGTTGTTTGTTCCGTATAGGATATCCGCTTGGTACGCTTCTTTCTTCTCTGGTGGAGCCATGTTTGGCACGTTTACGCCAACAGTCATACCGAGGAATTCAAATAATGGGCGGTTTGTTTCCGCATCACGCTTCGCTAGGTAGTCGTTCACCGTTACTACGTGAACACCTTTGCTAGGTAGGGCGTTAAGATAAGCTGGTAGGGTTGCTGTAAGAGTCTTACCTTCACCAGTACGCATTTCTGCAATTTGGCCAGCATTTAGAACCATGCCACCAATCATTTGCACGTCAAAGTGACGCATGCCGTAAACACGCTTAGACGCTTCACGTACCGTAGCAAATGCTTCAGGTAGAAGTTGGTCTAGCGATTCACCTTTATCTAAGCGCTCACGAAATTCAACCGTTTTTGCTTTTAGTTCTTCGTCTGAAAGTGCTTCAAACGTTGGTTCGAAGTTATTAATTTCTTTTACAATTTTTCTAAGGCGGCGCAGTGTTCTGTCATTGCGACTGCCAATTACCTTTGTCAGCAGCTTAGTAATCATGTGCTTGGAATCTCTTCGTTCTCAGATCGTCCGCGATCTATTTTAAATGCCGTCAGTGTCTCTACTAGCTATGAACTAGTCTTCAGTTACTAA
Source organism: Vibrio sp. 10N.286.48.C11 (assembly GCF_041469805.1). NCBI lineage: Bacteria > Pseudomonadati > Pseudomonadota > Gammaproteobacteria > Vibrionales > Vibrionaceae > Vibrio > Vibrio sp. 10N.286.48.C11. The sequence continues at coordinate 9,469 of NZ_JBFRLK010000081.1, forward strand.
CCAAGGATACTGAGATAAATCTAGTATCTTTGATATTGTACTTGAGAGTAGAGTTTTCAAGGCTTGAGTTAAAATTAATGCCCTTTAGTGTAAGTAATTTTCACACTAACGACCATTTATAACCCCATTTGTTTGATGTGCTTGGAACTTTTCTTTCTAATTGCTGATGGATTAGCCAGACTGCAGCTCATTGGGAGACAACTTTCGGATGTTGACGACACTGTATCTGGAAAATAGATACAAAAAAACCAGGTCAATGACCTGGTTTTCGAAATCTTATATTGCTGTAAACAACAATTACGCTAGAACCATTCCTGGTTCAGCAAATGCAACAGGAGAGCCTACTTCTTCTTCGAATGTTGCCCATTCCCAAGCTTCTGCGTCAGCAAGTACTGCACGTAGTAGTTGGTTGTTTAGGCCGTGACCTGATTTGTATGCACGAAACTCACCAATAATAGCGTGTCCACACATGTACAAGTCACCAATCGCATCTAGTACTTTATGAGTTACGAACTCATTGTCAAAACGTAGACCCTCTTCATTAAGAATTCGGTATTCGTCAAGTACGATAGCATTATCAAAGCTACCACCAAGTACTAGGTTTTGAGATTGTAGATACTCAATGTCGCGCATGAAGCCGAAAGTACGAGCGCGAGAGATTTCTTTCACAAAACCTTGTGAAGAGAAATCAAACAACAAACGTTGCTCATCAGATTCAATTGCTGGGTGGTTAAAGTCGATCTCAAAGTCCATACGGAAGCCGTTAAATGGAACAAACTCTGCCCACTTATCGCCATCTTCAAAACGGATAGGCTTTTTGATACGAATAAAACGCTTCGCTGCATTCAGTGTTTCTACACCCGCTTGCTGTAGCAAGTATACGAATGGGCTTGCGCTACCATCCATAATTGGGATTTCAGGAGCATCTACTTCAACAATAATGTTGTCGATGCCCATACCCGCTAAAGCTGCGTTAAGGTGTTCCACTGTAGAGATACGTACGCCTTCGTCATTAACAAGAGCTGTACATAGCATAGTGTCACGAACTGACGCTGGATCAGCTGGGAAATCTACAGGTGGATTTACATCTGTACGACGATAAACAATACCTGTATTTGCAGCTGCCGGGCGAAGAGTAAGTGTGACTTTACGACCAGAGTGGAGACCCACACCAGTTGTTTTCACAATTTCTTTCAGAGTACGTTGTCTGATCATCTGCTTGCCTCGTTATCAGTGCTACAAATCACGGTCAGTATTTACCGACCGCAAATTTTACCATTAATTCGACGATAGTCAAATTTTGGGTATTTGTTAATCAGCCTGACGTCGTAAGAATGCTGGAATATCTAAGTATCCACTCTCTTTCTCAGCCTTAGGTGCTGCACTTTGGCTAGCGCCTGTACCTGAAGAAACAGGTGACGTTGTTGGTTGCGGCTTAACTTGAGGTTTAACCTCAGTTTTTTCTTGCAATGGTTGTGCCACTTTCTCTTCCACTTTTGGTGCAGTTTGAGCCGCTACCTGTGGTTGAGGAGTTGGTGCAACCTTAGCTTTACCACCAGCAACTAATGTAATGTCTGGTTTTTTCTCTGTGCCGATACCTGTTGCAACAACAGTTACGCGGATTTCATCTGTCATATCAGGGTCTAGAGAAGTACCAATCACAACTGTTGCATTATCAGATGCGAATGCCTTAACTGTATTACCTACTGTTTCGAACTCATCTAGACGCATATCCAGGCCTGCAGTGATGTTCACAAGAACGCCACGCGCGCCAGCTAGGTCGATGTCTTCTAGTAGTGGGCTAGAAATTGCTGTTTCAGCAGCTTCTTCAGCACGGTCTTCACCTTTTGCGATACCGCTACCCATCATTGCATGACCCATCTCAGACATTACGGTGCGAACATCCGCGAAATCGACGTTAATCATACCAGGGCGAGTAATTAGCTCAGCGATACCTTGTACAGCGTTTTTAAGTACATCATTTGCACTTGCGAAAGCTTCTAGCAGAGTTACGCCGCGGCCAAGTACTTTAAGTAGCTTTTCATTTGGAATCGTAATTAATGAATCCACATGTTTAGAAAGCTCTTCAATACCTTGCTCAGCAAACGCTAAACGCTTTTTGCCTTCAAAGCTAAATGGCTTAGTTACAACAGCAACCGTCAGCACACCCAACTCTTTCGCAACTTCAGCAATAACTGGAGCAGCACCTGTACCAGTACCACCGCCCATACCAGCTGCGATAAATACCATATCGGCGCCAGTTAGAACTTCTTTAATTCTTTCTCGATCTTCGAGAGCTGCATCACGGCCTACTTGTGGGTTTGCACCAGCGCCCAAACCTTTAGTGATATCACCACCAATTTGGATCACGCTGCTCACGCTTGTTTTACGAAGTGCTTGTGCATCAGTGTTAACACTGATGAATTCTACGCCTTCGATTGATTCACGTACCATGTGCTCAACAGCGTTACCGCCACCGCCACCAACTCCAACGACTTTAATTACTGCATCGTCAGACATTTCCATCATCGGTTCAAACATGTGTTATCTCCGTTTTTTCCTGCAACTCAGGTTAAAACTCTTTTTGTATCCAATTACGCAATTTGCCAAATAAACCAGACATAGAAGGTGCTGAACGCTTAGGTTCGCTGTAATCACCTTCATCACTGATCTGACAATCTCTTGCGTAATGAAGTAAACCAACCGCCGTAGAATGATACGGCTCTTTAACATAGTCAGTTAAGCCACTAACTTCTAACGGCTTACCAACTCGAACTTGATTGCGGAAAACACGTTCCGCACACTCTACCAATCCGTCAATTTGTGCCGCTCCACCAGTGAGAACGACGCCAGCTGCAAGGTGGTGTTTAATACCTTCATCTCGTAGCTGTAATTGAACCGTATCAATAGTTTGGTTAACGAGACCCATAAGTTCAGTGTAACGTGGTTCAATCACTTCCGACAAAGTTTGTCGTTGCAAACTTCTCGATGGGCGACCACCAACACTTGGGACGTTAACAGAGTCATCCTTGCTTACAAGTTCACTCAGAGCGCAACCATGGTTTACTTTTATCTCTTCAGCATCGCTCACTGGCGTGCCGAAAGCGAAGGCAATATCACTGGTTACTGCATTTCCTGCGTAGGAAAAGACTTCTGTGTGTCGAAGTGCGCCGCCAGTCCAAATGGAAATATCCATTGTACCCGCACCGATATCGACAACACATACTCCAAGCTCTCTCTCGTCTTCAGTAATTACCGCATTGCTTGAGGCAAGTCCTGAAAACACGATTTGTTCTACTGTGAGACCACATCGTTCAACAGCTTTAATAATGTTTCTCGCCATGTCGCTATGGCAAGAAATTAGGTGAACACTGACTTCCATTCGAACACCAGATAAGCCAAGTGGGTTCTTAATCCCTTCTTGATAATCAATGGTAAATTCTTGTGGGATCACGTGCAGAATTCTCTGCTCATCACCTATTTTAATTGATTTCGCGGTATGGATCGCTCGATCCATATCGTCTTGAGACACCTCTTCATCAGAGATAGTGCCCATGCCTTTTTCAATTCGGCTTGCGATATGTTTACCCGATAGCGAGATAAATACATTGCTGATTTGGCATTCCGCCATCAACTCTGCTTGATCAATAGCTCGCTGAACCGACTTAACTACCGACTCTAGGTCGTTTACACCACCTTTATCCATACCTCTGGATGGGCTTTGCCCAGAACCAATGATATTGATTTGACCATCAGGCAATATTTCACCAACCAGAGCTGATATGGTCGCAGTGCCTATATCAAGACCAACGATTATGTTGTCATCTGCGGTCTTAGTCATCTGTGCTCTCTTCTAACTCTTGCTCTGGAAACCAGCCTACAGCGGCTCCCGTATCATACCTGAGGTCGATGTAGCTCACTTGATTCGCTTTACTACCAAGTTCGTTGTAAAGCGAAATGAAGCGTTCAACACGCTCATCTAAAGAATCTTTACCTAGTTCTAAACGGATACCGTTATCTAGGATTATTTGCCAAGCGCGACGCTCATTGAGAACGAGAGAGGTAACGGTTAACCCTAGACTGTTAATCAAAGGGGTTATCTGTCGCCACTTTTCTATCACTTCTTGGCTGGTGCCGTCTGGGCCGTAAAGCTTAACTCTATCGCCCTTCAACAGGCCGATATCACCATGAAACACCTGACCATCGTCATTCAGCAGCATGTTACCGTTCCAGATTGCTGCCGCATGGTACTCAGTCAAAAATACTTTTATTGTGTCTGGCCACTGCTTACGAATGGAGACCACTGAAACCCAAGGTAACGCTTCTAAACTGTCTTGCAACACACCGATGTCTTGCGACATGAAGGTTCCAATGTGCTCTAGCTCGCTAAAGGCATGTTGAACATCACCAGCGGTTACGTAAGTTAAGTCGCCTTGAAGTACTATTTTGGAGAGAGGCAATCGCTGATCGTCCCACATCCAAGTTAGTGTGGTATAGAAAAGAAACCCAATGAATAGCAATACCATGACAAAAAAAGACCCGCCTAAGGCGTGTTTCTTGAGCGACGGTAAACTGAATAGGTGGCGGTTTTCGCTAAAAGTACTTTCTACCAAAGCCCGCATTCCCTGTCGTTGGTTCGCAATTCTATTCCCTATCTTCGTAATAGAGGTAAAAGCACTTACTTTAACCTATGAATTATACTGAGCAAAATCAAACTATCAAACGTTGATAATAAGATTTTTGGTCAATTTTAGGTCAATCGCAAGAAGTGAGCGATTGACCACAGTCTGTAGACAGTATTCTGTTACGCGTTCTGCATTTTATTAATGTCTAACTGTAACGATTCCAACTGCTTCGCTACTCGACCAACATCGCCTGCACCCTGCGTTAAAACAAGGTCACCGCCTTGAATTACGTTGGCTAAAGCCGATGGCAGTGCGTTGATATCGGCAACAAAGATTGGGTCTATCTTACCACGCCCACGAATAGTTCGACTTAATGAACGTCCGTCAGCCCCTGCAATAGGTTTCTCACCTGCAGAATAAACATCTAACAGAATTAGGACATCAACCTGCTCAAGAACGTTCGCGAAATCATCATACAGATCGCGAGTACGGCTATAACGGTGCGGTTGGAAGATCATAACAAGACGTTTATCAGTCCAGCCACTACGAGCAGCTTGAATCGTCACATCAACTTCGGTTGGGTGATGACCGTAATCATCGACCAGCATTGCAACGCCTTTACCTGTTTCATACTCACCTAGGTGATCGAAACGGCGACCCGTGCCTTCCGTTCCCGCCATCGCTTTGAGAATCGCTTCATCGCTGATGTCATCTTCTGTTGCAACAGCAATCGCAGCCGATGCATTCAATGCGTTGTGGCGACCTGGAATGTTCAACGTGATATCTAAGTTAGCTTTACCTTCACGTACAACCGTAAACTTGCCTTGTTGACCTTCTTGTACGTAGTTTTCAATACGAATATCTGCGTCTTCAGAGAAGCCGTAAGTAATCACTTGGCGGCTCACCTGAGGGATAAGTTCACGTACAACAGGATCATCTACACACATCACAGCCTGGCCGTAGAACGGCAGGTTGTGTAGGAAATCGATAAATGTCTGCTTTAGCGTTTCGAAATCGCCGCCGTAGGTATCCATATGATCCGCTTCAATGTTAGTTACGATACTAACCATAGGTTGCAGATGTAAAAATGAAGCATCACTCTCATCGGCTTCAGCGATAAGAATACGGCTTGAACCTAAACGTGCGTTAGTGCCAGCACTTTTAACCAAACCACCGTTTACGAAGGTTGGATCTAGGCCGGCTTCCGAGTAAATCTGTGTCACTAGCGCAGTCGTGGTTGTTTTACCGTGCGTACCTGCCACAGCAATACCGTGACGAAAACGCATCAGCTCAGCCAGCATTTCTGCACGACGAACGATCGGTGTGCGCGCTTCACGAGCTGCAATAATTTCTGGGTTTTCTTCGTTGATAGCGGTTGAAACAACCACCACACTTGCGTCGGCAACGTTACTCGCTTGGTGACCGATATAAACGGTCGCACCCTTGCTAACTAAACGATCAGTCACTGGGTTTTGAGCAATATCAGAACCCGTGATCTGGTAGCCTTCATTTAGCAAGACTTCAGCAATCCCGCTCATTCCGGCACCACCAATACCAATGAAGTGGATAGATTTAACACGGCGCATCTCTGGCACCATTGCACGGATTTGCGCTAAGTCTTGGGTATGTTCAATCGTCATCAATTCAATCTCATTATTTTGCTAAAGCTTTAATCGCTTCAGCGACGGTCACATCAGCATCAAGCTTGGCGGCTTGACGAGCTTTTGTTGCCATCATTTTTAATTCATTTCTATCAAGCTGCGCGATAGTGTTCGCTAGCTTATCAGCCGTCAATTGAGGCTGTTCAATCATTAACGCTGCGCCACATTCAACTAAATGGTCGGCATTCAACGCTTGTTGTCTGTCTTTGTGCATAAACGGAACGAAGATAGAACCGACACCTGCCGCAGAGACTTCTGATACGGTTAATGCACCTGAGCGACACACTAATAGATCTGCCCACTCATAAGCTTGCGCCACATCATCAATAAATTCAGTCACTTGAACATTACCAACAGAATGTGATTTGTATTGCTCAATAACTTGTTGTTGATTGTTCTTACCCGCTTGGTGCATCACAGTGAAGCCTTCACTAAGCTGCGCCATCGTTACTGGCAAGGTATCGTTTAGGATTTTTGCGCCCTGACTGCCGCCCATAACCAAGATGCGGATGTCACCATCACGCTCAGCCATGCGTTGCTCGGGTTCAGCTAAGGCAACCACATCTTCGCGTACTGGGTTACCCACCACTTCTGCAGTAGGAAACGCACCAGGGAAAGCTTGGAAAACCTTTTTAGCAATCTTAGACAGCCATTGGTTGGTTAAACCTGCCACTGCATTTTGTTCATGGAGAACCACTGGAATGCCAGACAACCATGCCGCGATACCACCCGGGCCACTCACGTAGCCACCCATACCAAGTACCACATCAGGCTGCCATGCTTTGATGTGTTGCCTTGCTTGAAGTATGGCATTAATAATCTGGAACGGCGCTTTAATTAACTTGCTAATGCCTTGACCACGCAGGCCTTTCACTTTGATGAAGTCGATTTCAATGCCATGCTTTGGCACTAAATCCGCTTCCATTCTGTCTGCTGTGCCTAACCAGCGAATTTCCCAACCTTGTTGCTGAAGCTTTTTCGCTACTGCTAACCCTGGGAAAACGTGACCGCCAGTACCACCAGCCATCACTAAAAGTTTTTTGTTTTGTTTCATCACGTTAGATTCTTATTCTACTAATTCGTTTTGACTATCAGCTTGTTCTTTTTGTTGCATTCGGCATTCGTGGTCAATGCGCAGCAGCATTGATACCGCCACAGACATAACAATTAAACTCGAACCACCATAACTGATTAGCGGTAGGGTTAGACCTTTGGTCGGAACGATGCCAGATGCAGCACCTACGTTAACAAGCGTCTGAAACGCAAACCAAATACCAATACCAAAAGCCAGATAGCCGCTGAACACTTGATCGTGTTCAAAGGCTTTTTTACCTATCAGAATGGCTTTTAACACCAAGCTGAAGATCAACATTAATACTAAGGTAACACCGACAAAGCCAAGCTCTTCAGCCAACACAGCAAATACAAAATCGGTATGCGCTTCTGGTAAGTATTCGAGTTTTTGAATCGAGTTACCAAGCCCTTGCCCCATCCAATCACCACGGCCAAACGCCATCAATGACTGAGTTAACTGGTAACCACTGCCGAACGGGTCGTTCCAAGGTTCCCAGAATGAGGTAACACGTCGAACACGATAAGGTTCTATAACAATCAAACCGACGACCGCGGCAATACCTGCCACCATCAAGGCGATAAACTGTGAAAGCTTGGCACCAGCAATGAATAGCATGCCGAACAGGGTCACTAGCATTACGACCACAGTACCTAAATCGGGCTGGCCTAGCAGCAGCACGGCAAAAGCGCCGAATACCATGATCGGTTTACCAAAACCACCGAAGAAGGTTTTTCTCACTTCATCTTGCTTCCGAACCAAGTAGCCCGCCATAAAGATAAACAGCGATAACTTGGCGACTTCAGCGGGTTGTAAGTTAAATAGCCCTAATGGGATCCAACGCGATGCGCCGTTAACCGACTTACCGACGGCTAATACCACAATCAGCAAGAAGAAGGACAAGCCCAGTAGATACATACTGTATTGAAACCAGCGTTGCATCGGGATTTGCAATATGACGCTAGAGACACCTAACGCCAATACAAGGAAGATGGCATGACGGAACATAAAGTGAAACGGCTGATCGGTTAAACGAGCACTGATGGGGAACGAAGCAGACGTCACCATCACCAAACCTGTCAGCATTAGCCCAAGAGCAATCCACACCAATTGACGATCGTAAAGCGCCTCGGGAGTAGCACGGTTTAGCCACTGCCAGATGGATTGATTAATCTCTTTGACTCTTTGCACTGAATGTTAGTCCTTCAACACGTTAAGCATACTCATGAGCAAGCTCAGTGAACGCATCACCTCTTGCCATGAAATTATTAAATTGATCGAAGCTTGCGCACGCCGGAGACAGCATCACCATATCTCCAGCCACCAGCTGTGGCGAGATAGATTCGATTATCTGCTGCATGGTATCGAACTTTTGTGCCGATGGGTGCAGAGGCATGAATTGCTCTGCATCTTCACCGAAACAACACAGCTGAACACGCTCAAGTTGCGCCAATACGGGTTCAAGCTCACTAAAGTCAGCACCTTTACCAACGCCGCCAACCAAAAGATATAACGTACCTTGATACTCCAACCCAGACAGGGCTGCCAATGTGCTGGCTACATTCGTTGCTTTGGAGTCATTAACCCATTTGATTTCGCGCTTGTCAGCCACGACTTGGCAACGATGCGTCAAACCGTTATAGGCCTTCAAAGCCTCAAGACTTTTGCTGTAGTCGATACCAACTTGCTTCAATAGTGCAAGTGAGACTAACGCATTCGCCACATTGTGACGTCCAACCAATGTTAAATCTTGGGTAGCAAGGACAGGTTTACCGTGATCGACTAGCCACTCAGTACTATCAATCATTGATACACCAAACTCTTGGTTATCTAGGCCAAAAGTCAACAATGGCATTGTCTGGTCAGGGTAAGTATCTTTGTCTTCACGATTAACAATCGCACACTGCGCGTTATTAAAGATTCTTAACTTGGCCTCACGGTAATCAGCCATGCCTTGATAGCGATCCATATGATCTTCAGACAGATTTAAGAATGCCGCAGCGGCAAGCTTTAAATTCGATGTAGTTTCTAGCTGAAAACTCGAAAGTTCAAGGACATATAAATCTGCATCAAGTTCTAGAAGGTCTAGGGCAGGAATGCCAATATTGCCGCCAACGCCAACATTAAGCCCAGCAGCCTTAGCAAGCACACCAGTCAGATCAGTCACGGTACTCTTACCGTTTGAACCAGTAATCGCCACAACAGGCTTATCTACAGCCCAACCAAACAGCTCGATGTCGCCAACGACAGGCGTACCCGCTTGAAGCACATCTTGAATTTCAGGTGTCGCTAAAGCAATGCCTGGGTTAGCAACCACCAGATCAGCCTCAGCTAGCCATTGGCTATTCCAGCTTCCAGAATGCAGCTCAACCGACTCAGGCAAAGATTCCTTTCCTGGTGGTAGCTCTCGCGTATCAATTACCTTTACGCAAGTATGGGGCTGATATTTTACGAGATGTTTAACGACAGAGAGCCCGGTAATACCGAGCCCCACAACCACTACATTTTGAATATTTTGCCAACGTTCCATTTAAACAAGATGCTCTTAATAGTTTTAAAGAGCCCCTATTCAGAGGCTCATACAGGATTAACGAACTTTCAGTGTCGCTAGGCCAACCAGTACTAATACCATTGAGATTATCCAAAAACGCACGATAACACGCGGCTCTGGCCAGCCTTTCAACTCATAGTGGTGGTGAATCGGTGCCATACGGAAAATACGCTGACCACGTAATTTGTAAGAGCCCACCTGCAGGATTACTGACAAGGTCTCCATTACAAACACACCACCCATGATCACTAGTACCAACTCTTGACGAACGAGTACCGCAATCACACCTAACGCACCACCCAGTGCTAGAGAGCCAACATCGCCCATGAATACTTGTGCTGGGTAAGTGTTAAACCATAGGAAGCCAAGGCCTGCACCAACGATAGCAGTACATACCACAACCAGTTCAGAGGTGTATGGGATGTATGGAATGTGTAGGTATGCTGCAAAGTTAACGTTACCTGTCGCCCAAGCGATAACAGCAAAACCAGCTGCAACCATAACCGTTGGCATAATCGCCAAGCCGTCTAGGCCATCAGTTAGGTTTACCGCGTTACTAGTACCCACAATAACAAAGTAAGTCAGCACGATGTACAGCAGGCCAAGTTGTGGCATCACATCTTTAAAGAAAGGCACCACTAATTGTGTCGCAGCAGTGTCTTGCCCATGAGCATACAGAGCAAACGCCACAACCAATGCAATAGCCGATTGCCAGAAGTACTTCCAACGCGCAATCAAGCCATCAGTGTTCTTACGAACGACTTTACGATAATCATCAACAAAACCAACTGCACCGTAACCGCCTAGCACGACAAGTACGGCCCAAACGTAAGGGTTTGATAAGTCAGCCCAAAGTAAGACCGTAATGATGATCGCAGCAAGGATCATCACACCACCCATGGTTGGTGTACCACGCTTACTGAAGTGAGACTCTGGGCCGTCATTACGAACAACTTGGCCAATTTGCAGCATTTGCAGACGCTCAATTAAACGAGGTCCCATCCACAGCGACAGACATAAAGCCGTCAAAATGCTCGCGATTGCACGAAACGATAAGTATTCGAACAAACGGAAAAAAGAAAAGTGTGGCTGTAGTAGCTCTGCAAGCCAAATTATCATGAAAAGTTCTCCTTTAAAGCAGCGGCTATTTTACTCATTCCTGCACTATTGGCGCCTTTTACCAACAAGGTATGTGGCGCGTTTTCTGGCAAGCTCAAGTGCTGCTCTATGTGCGCGATCATCGCTTCATGCGTTGCAAAGTGAGTGCCGTTACACACTTCACTAATCACCTTGGTATCATCACCGTAAGTGAGTACATGCTCAAAAGCGAATGGGGCAGCATATTCACCGACTTGACGGTGAAGTGCAAGGCTTTCATCGCCTAATTCAGCCATATTGCCTAAAATCAACCAACGCTGACCTTTGAAGCTCGACAACAATTTAGCTGCAGCTTTCATTGCCGGTACGCTGGCGTTGTAACTGTCATCTATCAGCTTGATATTCTGACTTAATTGTTGAACCTCAACTCGGCCTTTAACTGAGATAAGATTCGCTAAACCGCTTTTAATTTCTGCAAGCGTGGCACCGAATTGAATGCTCAGTGCAGCTGCCGCTAATGCGTTTGCTACATTGTGCTGACCAATTATGCCAAGCTCGACATCGACGGCACCTTGCGGGGTCTGCATATCAAAGCAAGCTTCACCCTGCTCGTTGATGCGAATATTCGTCGAAAAGTAATCCGCCGTGTCATCACTTTCAGAAAAGGTCAGTACGTTTTTGTCTGCAAGCACATCTTTCCAGAAGTCACCACCATTGCTCTCTAGGTTAACAATAGCAGTATCACCAGCAGCAAGCCCCTGAAAAATTTCGCCTTTCGCTTGTTTAACACCATCAATTGAGCCAAAGCCCTCTAGATGCGCGGCAGCAACGTTATTCACTAAGGCCACCTGTGGTTTCACAAGCTGCGTGGTATAGGCAATTTCACCAATGTGGTTCGCGCCCAGTTCTATCACGGCATAGTCGTCATTGGGTTCACTGCGCAGCAAGGTTAGTGGTACTCCAATATCATTATTGAAGTTACCCGCTGTAAACAGCACTTTGCCACGTTGTTGTAGAATACTCGCGACCATCTCTTTGACGGTCGTTTTGCCACAGCTTCCTGTTATCGCCATGGTTGGCACGTTACATTGTTTGTGGATCCAAGCACTTAGCTGACCTAAAGCAAGTTTAGTGTCTTCAACAACAACTTGAGTAATATTTAGGTCAAGTTTTCGTTGAACTAATAACGCATTCGCATTGGCCTCAACAGCCTGACCACAAAAATCATGCGCATCAAAACGTTCACCTACAAGAGCAACAAACAGTGCACCTTCTTCAACGGTGCGAGTATCGGTAGAAACCGCATTGATCAAACTATTGCTCGATTTGCCAGCCTCTATCAGCTGACCGTTCACCGCTGAGCAGATCTGCTCGAGTGATACATCAATCATTATGAAATACCTAAAAGTTGTAGTGCTGACTCTCGATCCGAATAGTGGATCGTTTTGTCTTTTAATACTTGGTAATCCTCATGGCCTTTACCAGCCAAAAGAATAATGTCATTGCTGTCTGCCTGTTCAAGCGCGAACTTAACCGCTTGGTAGCGATCGTGTTCAACAAAGGCGACTTCAGGCTCACTTAAACCTGCCAGCATGTCTTTAACAATCAATGCCGGGTCTTCACTGCGAGGGTTGTCATCTGAAATAATAATGTTATCGGCGAACTGCTCTGCGGTAACCGCCATCATTGGGCGCTTGCCTGTATCTCGATCACCACCGCAGCCAAAGATTGCCCATAGCTTTCCAGAGCAATGTACACGTAGTGCTGCCAATGCTTTCTCTAATGCGTCAGGTGTATGCGCGTAGTCGACAACCACTTTCGCTTTGTTTGGTACTTGGAACAATTCCATACGGCCAATCACAGGTTGCAATTGAGGTGCTGTGTCGAACAAGGTTTGCTTGTCGATGCCTAGTACAAGTAGGGTCGCGAAAGCAACCAATACATTTGATGCGTTGAACTGGCCAATTAAAGGAACAGACAGTTGTCCCTGCCCCCAGCTACCATCAAAAGCGAGTTTGATACCCGTCTCTGCATAAGCAACATCCGATGCCCATACTGACTGCTGGTAGCCCGATAACGGAAGCAATGACACAGCTACTGCATTGGACAGATCAGCCATCCAAGCTTTACCGACTTCATCATCAACATTAATCACAGCGTGCTTACACTTATGCTGAGTAAACAAGCTCTTCTTAGCCAGAGCGTACTCTTGCATCGTGCCGTGGTAATCCAAGTGGTCACGGCTCAAGTTAGTAAATACACCAGCCTCAAAATCCAATGCCTTAACTCGGCCTTGAACCAAACCATGAGACGAGATTTCCATCGCGGTATAAACAGCGTTTTCTTCAGCCAACTCACTCAGCGTACGTTGTATTTCAATCGCACTACCGGTCGTATTCGCCGCCGTTTTAAGGTTGTCTAGAAAACCGTTACCCGTGGTGCCCATTACCGCAGAGCGTTGGCCGACTAAATCTAGCCACTGAGCAATCAATTGGGTGATAGTGGTTTTGCCATTGGTGCCGGTAACACCAATCAGCTTAGTCGCCTGAGACGAGTAAACACGACCGGCCAACTCAGATAACACCAAGTTAAGGTCTTTAATGTAAACAACCGGAACAGCATCCAACCACTCAATCAGACCATGGGCCTTTTCAGCATCAGCTTGTGCGATAACGGCATTGGCTCCCTGTGAGACCGCTTTGTCAATGAAACGACGGCCATCAACAGCATGCCCAACTACAGCAACAAAAATATCGCCGTCTTTGATGGCACGACTATCCAACTCCAGCTGTTCAACGGCAATCGCATCCAGCTCAGGTGAACTAAAGTCACCCCAAGGAGAAAGTAAAGATGACAGCGTGAGGCTATTACTCATATTGAATCCTGATTGGCTCTATTCTTGAAACTTGTTTTCATCAGCAGGGACATTCAGAATTTGCAGTGCGCCCTTCATGATTTCAGAAAAAACAGGGGCTGCGACCGAGCCACCATAGTAGAGGTCACCTTGAGGTTCATTGATCATCACAACCAAAGAGACTCTTGGGTCACTCACTGGAGCAACACCTGCGGTATAGGCGAAGTACTCGTCTCCATAACCACCGGAAATCGCTTTTCTAGATGTACCTGTTTTTGCTGCTACTCGGTAACCCGGCACGGCAGCTCTTGTCGCTGTACCGCCCTTTTGGGTTACGCCTTCTAGCATGTTCAAAACCAACTCAGCATTTTCGCGCTTGATGATCTGTTTTGAGAAATCTTGGTCGTTGCTTTTAACGATATGGATAGGTTCGTAAACACCGTGATTCGCTAACGTCGCATAGGCATGAGCCAATTGCAGCGGAGTAATCGCTAGACCATAACCAAAGGATAAGGTAGCGATTTCAAACTTAGACCAGCGTCGACGGTTCGGGAAAATACCCGCGGTCTCACCGACTAGATTCAGCCCAGACATCTCGCCAAGACCAACAGAACTGTACATGCCCAGTAGCGCTTCAAGTGGCATATCCAGTGCTAACTTCGCCACACCGATGTTACTCGACTTCTTAAGGATTAACGCCAAGTCTGCCTTACCAACTTTGGAAGTATCACGTACACGGCTACCACCGATTTGCATGATGCCGTTACCCGTATCAATTACAGTATCAGCATCCGCGGTACCATTTTCGAGAGCGGCAAGAACAACAAACGGCTTAACCGTCGAACCTGGCTCAAAAGCATCGGTGATCACGCGGTTACGCATCTTAAAGCTTTGTAAATCAGCACGATTGTTTGGGTTGTAAGACGGTGCGTTAACCATGGCCAAAACCGCACCCGTTTTTACGTCTAATAAGATGGCAGATCCAGACGTCGCCTTGTGATCGGCTACCGCCTGTTTAATCGCTCGATAAGCGATGGCTTGTAAGCGCTGATCGATGGTCAATTCGAGTGGTTTACCTTCTTCACGCTCTTCTAGTGCAATGTTTTCAACTACTCGCCCGTAACGGTCTTTACGGATTGTACGTTTACCTGCTTCACCCGTGAGCCACTTATCGTAGCTGCGCTCGACACCTTCTAGGCCGTGTCCATCAATTCCGGTCACACCAATAAGATGCGCGCTGACTTCACCGGCTGGGTAATAACGACGTGATTCTGCTTTAAGACCAATACCCACCAGCTTTAAGTCGCGGATGTATTTCGCCATTGCTGGGCTAACTTGTCTTTGTAGGTAGATAAAACGACGAGATTTGTCGCTGGAGATCTTGTTGATCATCGATTGTCGATCTAAGCCAAGTACATCAGCTAGCGCATACCAACGATCAATTTGGGCCATGCCATTTTTATCGAAGATGGTTTTCGGGTCAGCCCATACCGCCTCAACAGGCACACTGACGGCAAGTGGTTCGCCATTGCGGTCTGAAATAATACCGCGGGCAGAAGGAATAGCCTTAACACGTACAGAACGAAGGTCGCCCTGACGAATTAAGTTATCTGGTTCAATGACTTGGATGTAAGCCACACGACCTACTAGTACAGAAAAGGCAACCAACACAAAAGCAATAACGACGTTGAAACGCCATTTAATCAGAATTGGATCCGAGTCCTTTTCGCTCTTCACTCGCTCTTTCGTTGGTTTCTTAACGGCTTTCGCGGGGGCTTTTTCCTTTTTTCCGGTCATTTCAGTGTGATCACAACTTCTTTGTCGGAGTCTGGACGTTTCATGTCTAGCTCTCGTTTTGCCGATGCTTGAACGCGGCTATGTTCAGCCAGAGCCGTCTCTTCAAGCATTAAATTTCGCCATTCATTATCAAGCTGTTCACGCTCACTCAATGCCATGTCTTTTTGCGTGATTGCCTGACGTGACATGTGTGTCGTGAGAACGACCCCCATCGCGCTCGCGAAGATACAGATAAGCAGCACCAATGGGACTTTACCCACGGAGATCAAATCAAAAAATATTATCTTGGCTAAGTTAGGTTTGGAGGTCTTCATTGACTATAGCTTTTCTGCGATTCGTAATACTGAGCTACGCGAACGAGTATTCTCATCCACTTCATCTTTAGAAGGCTTGATCGCTTTACCAACAGGCTTAAGATCAGCACTGCCTAGCGCTTTGATCTGCTCTTCTGTTAGTGGCAGGCCATGTGGTACTTGCGGACCTTGGCTCTCTTTACGGATAAAGCGCTTCACCATGCGGTCTTCAAGAGAGTGAAAGCTAATAACAGACAAACGGCCTTGAGGAGCAAGAATGCTTGCTGCGCCTTTCAGGGCTGTATCGATCTCTTCAAGTTCACTGTTGATGTAGATACGGAAGGCTTGGAAAGCACGTGTTGCTGGGTGCTTTTTCTCTTTGAAGCTTTTTGGAGCTACATCCGAGATAAGCTTAGCCAACTGACCGGTACGCGTTAGTGGTTCGTTCTCTTCATTCTCTTGATAAGCAATGATGCCTTTCGCGATACGACGAGCGTGTTTGTCTTCACCGAACTCACGAATAACCCATGTGATGTCATCAAGATCGGCTTCAACTAACCACTGAGAGACAGGAATACCGGTTGTTGGGTCCATACGCATATCAAGCGGACCGTCTTTCATGAAGCTAAAGCCACGCTCAGCGTCATCTAGCTGTGGTGAAGAAACACCTAGATCCAGTAACACACCATCCACTTGACCGACTAAGTCATAACGCTCTGCATATTCAGCCATACCTGAGAACGGGCCGTGAATAATCGTAAAACGAGGGTCATCAATCTTTTGCGCTTCTGCAATCGCTTGTGGATCGCGGTCAATACTAAAGAGTCGTCCATTCTCGCCCAGTTTAGACAGGATTGTACGGCTGTGACCACCACGGCCAAAAGTACCATCGATGTAGGTACCGTCAGGTTTGATCGCAAGTCCGTCAATAGATTCGTTAAGCAATACTGAAATATGTTTGAATGCTTCTGTCATAGTCTTCTCAGTGAGTGGATTGAGCCATTAGTTCGGCAATAATTTGTTCTATTAACGTTTTAGTGTACTGATTTCACGCCGTATCTCCACCATATTGTGTATAGGCTTTGGGAATTTTTGACCCAAGCTCATATCAGGGTGAAGGATTCTAAGGAAATCTAAATAAATTACGTCAATATAAAGCAAAAAACCCATCACTACCGTTAAGTAATGATGGGTTCTTTATATAGGTGGAGTTGACACATACGCCGGGTTCTGTTCCGCTTGCGCGGCGGTAACCATTCGTCTAGGCCTGCAATCGCTCACAGGCTCAAGCAATCTACCCGCCCCCATACGCGAGCAACGCAATGTGAGGGCCTATTTGATCTTGCTCCGGGTGGAGTTTACCTTGCTACGAACTGTTGCCAGTCGCACGGTGCGCTCTTACCGCACCCTTTCAGCCTTACCTGTGCCCCTTCCGAAGAAATGAGGCCATCGGCGGTCTTCTCTCTGCTGCACTTGTCGTGGGCTCGCGCCCCCCAGACGTTATCTGGCACCCTGCTCTATGGAGCCCGGACGTTCCTCCCCTCTGCCAGTCTCCCGAAGGACTTCAACGTCAGTTTCCCGAAGGACCTCAACGTCAGTCTCCCGAAGGACATCAGCAAAGCAGCGATTACCCGTTCAACTCCGAGGGCGGATTGTATAGAGATTAGAGTGCAGTGTCTAGCGAGATCACAAATATGCTGCAAACCGCTAAGTAAACGCATGAATTTCACACAATCCAGACAAAAAAAGAGGAATGAAGGGACGACCTTCATTCCTCACAAGCTTTTCAATACAGGTTAGCTACTCTATAAAGAGGTTTCTAGTGGTCTAGATGCTCTAGGCCCCATTTGTATAACGCGTTCTTTTTCAGATTGTAGATTTCAGCTGTCATTGCCGCCGCTTTTTTAAGAGGCAGCTCTTTGGTTAGAATGCCTAGTGTGCGAGTCGCTTCGTCTGGCAGTTCTGTGCTCGCTTCTTCACGGTGGCCGTGAATCAGTAACACCATCTCACCGCGTTTACGGTTCGAATCTTCTTCAATCCACTCAATCAACTCACCCAGTGGCAATCCTTGAATTGTTTCGAAGGTTTTAGTTAGCTCACGCGCCAATACAACCTCACGGTCAGGGCCAAGAATCTCAAGCATGTCTTGCAAAGAGTCTGAAATACGGTGTGGTGATTCATAGAAGATGCAGGTGCGCTCTGCCTTTGCGATCTCTAAGAACTTGTCTTTACGACCTTTGCTTTTGGGCGGTAAGAAGCCTTCAAAGCTGAAACGATCTGACGGTAAACCAGAAGCACTTAACGCGGTAATCACAGCACAAGCACCAGGAAGTGGCACAACTCTCACACCCGCTTGACGACATTGTGAGACAAGATGGTAACCTGGGTCACTAATTAAAGGAGTACCCGCATCAGAGACTAATGCGATAGACTGACCTTCTAATAACCTTTCGACTAGAACTTGCGCTTTAGTTTGTTCATTATGATCATGTAAAGCGAACGTTCTGGTTGATATATTGAAGTGAGCAAGCAGCTTACCCGTGTGGCGTGTGTCTTCGGCTGCAATAACATCGACACTTGATAAAATTTCAATTGCTCTTTGAGTGATATCTCCCAAATTTCCGATTGGGGTTGGCACAATGTAGAGAGTTGGGCTCTCTGTGAGCAAGGTTTTGTTATCTGTCATTTGTTTACCATCACTTCAACGATTAATATAGATACAAATTTATACGGAATTTAAAGAACTCATGGCAACGATGAACCATAAGAGACTCAGTGTACCACGCTTACTAACTCCAATTGCATTAGCAATTACATTGGCGGCTTGTTCTTCAGGTCCTCAAGCACCAACGAGCGTTGATATTACACTAGATCCAGCGCAATCAACTGAAAGTTACATGATGCAGGCGGATAGTAGCAAAGGAAGTCTACAAAACGACTGGTTAATCATGGCGCTTAAGGCTTCTGTGCAAGTTGGAAAAACCGATCAAGCAACTCTGCTGATTAAACGCTTAGCAAAACAAGAGCTGAGCGAAACGCAACAAGCGGAATGGCAATTAGCGCGCGCTCAGCTGCTGGTGAATAACTCACAGCCAGATCAAGCTTATAGCCAACTAAACTTCCAGCCTTGGTGGAAGCTTCCGAACGAGCAGTGGAAAGATTATCACGAGCTACGCGCGAACATCTCAGAGATGAAGAGTGAGTATTTCGAGGCAAGCCGTGAGTTAGTGCTCTATTCAGAGTACCTAGAGGCTGACGACGAGCTTCAACAGCAAACTGCCGACCGTATTTGGCAAAACCTGCATAGCTACTCTCAATACGAGATTCTAGAACTGAAAACATCACCGACAGAAGATGTGCTTTCAGGTTGGTTACAACTGGCAATCTACATGAAGACGCTGAACTCAAATCTTCCAAACCTGCAGGAAACCTTATCGGATTGGTTAGCCGAGAATCCTCAGCACCCAGCTGCTACTTACACACCTCAGGCGATCACCGACATCTTGGCGCTAGAGATCAGCAAGCCAACCAGCACTGCACTGTTGCTGCCGCTAACGGGTAAATACGGTAAGCAAGCACAACTGGTACGTGATGGCTTCATCTTTGCGATGATGAACGACAAAGAACGTGAAGAAGATGCAACGCTGACAGTAATGGATACCAACGTGCAAAGTGCTGCTGAGATTAAAGCGACACTGGAAGAGAACAACGTTGATTTCATTGTGGGTCCGCTGATCAAGAGCAACATTACTAAGCTTCAGCAAGCGCAGAAAAACCACGAGAATTCGATTCCAGCTTTAGCTCTGAACATTCCAACGCAACTAGAACCTGATACCAATATTTGCTATCTCGCTCTATCGCCTGAACAAGAAGTTGCTCAGGCAGCGAAACACCTATTTGCTCAAGGCTACAAGTATCCGCTTATCCTTGCGCCAAGAGGACGTTTAGGTGAGCGTGTTGAGCAAGCGTTTAAAGAAGAGTGGAAAAAATACAGCAGCAACGATGTTGCTATCAGCTTATTCTCTGACAAACGCCAACTGCAACGTAATGTGAATCAGGTATTCGGCCTGCAAGAGAGCCAACAGCGTATCGCTCAAATGGACGGGTTACTGAACCTAGACCTAGAAACAGAGCCACGCAGCCGTCGTGATATCGATTCTGTTTACATTGTGGCTAAGAACTCAGAGCTAACGCTAATCAAACCCTTCATTGAAGTTGCAATTAACCCTGATGCTAGCCAGCCCGCTCTTTTCTCAAACTCACGCAGCAACAGCGGTGATAAGCAGTATGAAGACCTAACCGGTGTGTTCTACAGCGATATCCCACTATTAGTTGAGAATAAAAACGAGCTTAATAAAGAGCTCAACGACCTATGGCCTGCACACTCAAACGGCCAAAAACGCTTGCAAGCACTGGGAATGGATGCTTACTACCTAATGGATGCACTGCCACAGATGAAAGCAGTGCAAGGTTACAGCATTCCAGGTGAAACGGGTGTGTTAACCATCGATAACAACTGTGTAGTTCAACGTGAAATCAGCTGGGCAGAGCATGGGGCTTTTTAGCCGAAAGTTCCTATCCAAACCAACCATCACCCACAAACAAGTGGGTGATAAATACGAGGCCGTGGCAAAATCTTATCTGATTAACCACGGTTTATCGTTAATAGAAGAAAACTTCATAGCAAAATGTGGCGAGATTGATCTTATAATGCGCCATAACAATACGGTTGTGTTTGCTGAGGTAAAATACCGCAAGCAAACCCGCTACGGACATGCCGCTGAAATGGTGACTGCCAAGAAGTCACAGAAACTGCTCAAAACAGCCAATGTTTGGCTTATGCAGCAAGGCTTGTCGGTGCACTCTACAGATTTCAGGTTTGATATTGTTGCCATTGAAGGGCCGAATGACACTATCAACTGGATTCAAAACGCGATTACCCAAGGATAAACATGCTAGACAGCATTAAAGAAAGTTTCACAGAAAGTATTCAAATCCAAATTGCGGCTGCAGAAGCTCTGCCTGACGCAATCACGCATGCCGCTCAAGCAATGGTTGCGACCTTGCTTAACGGAAACAAAATTCTTTGTTGTGGTAATGGTGGTTCGGCGTCGAATGCTCAACAATTTGTATCGTGCCTACTCAACCGGTTTGAAACAGAGCGCCCTAGCCTTCCAGCAATGGCACTCACAGCAGACAACACCACGCTAACGGCTGTGGCTAACGACTACCACTATGAAGAGATCTTCTCTAAGCAGGTGCGTGCATTCGGTCAAACTGGCGATATTCTGTTGGCTATCTCGACTAGCGGTAACAGCAAGAACATCATCAAGGCAATGGAAGCGGCGGTAACTCGCGACATGACCATCATCGCCTTTACCGGTAAAGATGGTGGTGAGATGGCAGGTTTGCTTGGTGAACACGATGTAGAGATTCGTATCCCGTCACACCGTACAGCGCGCATTCATGAAGTACACATGGTGACACTGCACTGCCTATGTGACCTAATCGATCAAGTACTCTTCCCTGCCCACGAAGAGTGATATACGGAGCATCACAATGAAATCATTAACCTCTATGAGGCTTTTTAAGCTGATTAATGTTTCGCTACTTACACTGTCTCTGTCTGGTTGTGCTGGCATTTTCATTGCTGGTGCTGCAACTACTGCAAACCTAGTCACGGATACGCGAACAACCAAAGAGATTTGGAACGACAACAACATCGAATTTGAAGTTGCAGCGATTACCAATAAACAACCATTCCGTGGCAATGTACGTGTCACCGCAAGCTCATACCGAGGTTCAGTGG
Source organism: Vibrio sp. 10N.286.48.C11 (assembly GCF_041469805.1). Taxonomy (NCBI): domain Bacteria; kingdom Pseudomonadati; phylum Pseudomonadota; class Gammaproteobacteria; order Vibrionales; family Vibrionaceae; genus Vibrio; species Vibrio sp. 10N.286.48.C11. The sequence continues at coordinate 31,229 of NZ_JBFRLK010000081.1, forward strand.
TGTTGATGGGGCAAGCAACCACAGATTCAGAACGTCGCGCTTTTGAAAACCAAGCCAAAGAAGTGGCTGGCGTTGAGAGCATCCACAATCAAGTTCGAGTGAAAGAACCTTTGTCTGTAAGTGCTATCAGTAAAGACAGCTGGATTACCACTAAGGTGAAATCAGCTCTGCTTGCGAATGCTGAGCTTAACGGCATCAAAGTAAAAGTGATTACTGAGGATTCAGAAGTATTCCTACTTGGACTCGTGACTAGAGAGCATGCCGATATCGCGACAGAAGTTGCGCGTAACATATCTGGCGTAAAACAGGTTATTCGAGCGTTTGAATACGGTGAAGAAGAGACGGCTGTTAACTAGCCGTAAGCCAGTCAACTAAATGCGATATAGCAGAAAAGAAAAAGCAGCGACGAGTCGCTGCTTTTTTATTTGGTTCGTTATCTAATACCAATCGTAGTAAATAATCTATCATTCTAGCTTGTTAAAAATTTCGATAACTGCGTTAGAATTTTTGATTGTAGAATAACTACTTATCAAAAAATTCCGCCTTGCTCTCAAGCTTTTTTCCTGCGCTATTTCTGATCACTTACTTACTGTGATTGGTATAACTAACGTTATTTGATAACACGAAGGCTTGGGCGACCTTTCGCTGGACGAGGTGGCTCAGGATCTGAGTCTGGCTCTTCAGCATCTACGTCTGCCGTTGCTACGCTCAAAGATGGGCCTTTTTCTGGTTCTTCAAAAGGACTTTCTTCAATCCCTTCTTCAAACGCTTCCATGTAAGCCTCTTCAGGTTCAAACATGGTACCAGCACCATTTTCACGAGCATAAATCGCTTGTACTGCGTAAAGCGGAACGATCACAGAGTGTGGACGACCACTAAAGCGAGCACTAAACGTCACAGCTTCGTTACCCAGTTCAAGTTGTCCAACCGCACGAGGCGCGATGTTCAGAATGATCTGACCATCTTGAACAAACTCTTCTGGAACTCGCACACCCGGTAATGTTGCTTCAACAACAAGGTGTGGAGTTAGTTCGTTATCAACCAGCCACTCATAAAATGCACGAAGCATGTATGGTCGGCGTGGAGTCATATTAGAAATATCCATAAACGCTTAGCGAACGAGTCGCATCTCACGCTCAGCTTCAGTTAGAGAAGCTAGGAATGAATCACGTTCGAATACGCGGTTCATGTAAATCTTAAGCTCTTTAGAACCAGGACCAATTAGTTCGATACCAAGCTCAGGTAAACGCCATAATAGCGGAGCTAGGTAACAATCAATTAGGCTAAACTCTTCGCTCATGAAGTATTCATACTCAGCGAAGATAGGAGCAAGAGTCAGTAGGTCGTTGCGCAGTTTAACGCGAGCTGCTTCAGATTCTTCAGCGTTGCCTTTAACGATCTTCTCTGCAACTGAATACCAGTTACGCTCAATGCGGTACATCATTAGACGGCTGTTACCACGAGCAACCGGGTATACAGGCATCAACGGTGGGTGAGGGAAACGCTCATCTAGGTATTCCATGATGATCTTCGAGTCATATAGAGCAAGCTCACGATCAACAAGAGTAGGTACTGATTTGTACGGGTTCAGTTCAACAAGCTCTGCTGGTAGATTTTTTTCATCAACCAACTCAACTTCAACACTTACGCCTTTTTCAGCAAGAACGATGCGCACCTGATGGCTATACATATCAGAAGCACTTGAGAAAAGAGTCATTACAGAACGTTTATTGGCAGCTACAGCCATGGAGCCCTCCAGTACACTTTAAATAAAAACAATGGAGGCCTAAAGCCTCCATTGAACATTAACATAATTTGGGAATTAGCACGGTATTATAGCACAATTAGTGCACATCACGCCAATACTCTTTCTTCAGCAAAATCACGATGATAGTGAAGATTACTAAGAAGGCCATTACCCACCAACCCATCGCGTGACGCTCAAGTTGAACTGGGTCGCCCGAGTAAACCAAAAAGTTAACAAGGTCACGAACTGCTTCGTCGTATTCACCAGCACTTAATTCGCCAGAGCCATCAGTCTCAGTGCCAACAACAACCGTCACTTCCTCGCCATCTACCATATGAGTATCGTAGATTGGTGTTGGGATACCTTGCAGTTCTTCAAGAACGTGCGGCATACCAACGCTTGGGAAAACAATGTTGTTCACGCCAAATGGACGAGACGGATCTTCATAGAAAGTACGAAGGTAAGTGTACAGCCAGTCTGCGCCACGAACACGAGCAACCAATGTTAGGTCTGGTGGCGGAGCACCAAACCAACTTGCCGCTTGATCAGAAGGCATAGCATTAACCATCAAGTCACCGATTTTCGCTTCAGGGTCGAAAATCAGGTTTTCCTTCATAAGATCAACAGGGATCTCTAAATCATTCGCAACACGTTCATAGCGCTGGTACTGCGTTGAGTGACAAGCAAAACAGTAGTTCATGAACATTTTAGCGCCATTTTGCAATGAAGCTTTGTCTGTTAAATCATTGTTCGCTTTATCTAATGGTACGTTTGCACCCGCTGCCATCGCCAGTGACGGCAACATAGCAAATAAAATTACAATCCACTTTTTCATTTGAATGTCACCCTTTCTGGTAATGGTTTCGTCGCTTCATTTTTACTGTAGAACCACAGTAGAACGAAGAACATGAAGTAACCTAAGCTAAAGATTTGAGCCAGTAGCGTGTATGTTGGCGTTGCTGGAAGCGCACCAAGTACACCAAGCGCAATAAAGCTTATTGTGAATTGGATGATATTAATCAAATGCAGTTTGCTACGGTAACGGTAAGAACGCACTTTACAACGGTCGAACCATGGTAGTAGGAATAGCACAACAATAGATGCGCCCATTGCTACAACACCTAGCAACTTATCAGGAACAGCACGCAGAATTGCGTAAAACGGCGTGAAGTACCATACCGGAGCGATGTGCTCTGGTGTTTTCAGTGGGTTAGCAGCTTCAAAGTTTGGCGGCTCAAGGAAGAATCCACCCATCTCTGGGTTAAAGAACAGCACATAACAGAAGAAGAATAGGAAACCGGCCACACCAACCATATCTTTCACAGTCCCGTATGGGTGGAAAGGAATAGAGTCAATGATGTCGTATTTCTTAGTGTAATCTTTGTGGAATGGGAACTGAGTTTTGTAGTCGTCGCCCATTGTGCCTTTAGGAAGTTTCGTCTCGATACCGTCTGGGTTGTTCGAACCCACTTCGTGCAGTGCTAGTACGTGAAGTACGATAAGCAGCAGAAGTACGATTGGTAGAGCGATAACGTGCAGTGCGAAGAAACGGTTCAGCGTTGCACCAGAGATGATGTAGTCACCACGGATCCAAAGCGTTAGGTCATCACCGATAACAGGGATCGCACCAAACAGAGAAATGATTACCTGAGCACCCCAGTAAGACATTTGACCCCATGGTAATAGGTAACCCATGAAAGCCTCAGCCATAAGCACTAAGAAGATCAACATACCGAAGATCCAAAGTAGCTCACGAGGTTTTTGGTAAGAACCGTAGATTAGGCCACGGAACATGTGCAGGTAGATAACAACGAAGAATGCCGAAGCACCTGTTGAGTGCATGTAACGTAGTAGCCAACCGTATTCCACATCACGCATGATGTATTCAACAGAAGCAAATGCACCCTCACCTGACGGTACGTAGTTCATTGTTAGCCAAATACCCGTAAGGATTTGGTTAACCAGTACCAACATTGCCAAAGAACCGAAAAGGTACCAAAAGTTAAAGTTCTTAGGCATTGGGTATTCAGATAAATGCTTTTTATAAGCATTCATCGCGGGTAGACGTTTCTCTACCCAATCAAGCAATCCTTGCATTACGCGTCTCCCTCGTCCACACCGATCATGATCTTAGTGTCACTCAAATACATATGCTTTGGTACAACAAGATTCAATGGAGCTGGTACGCCTTGGAATACTCGACCTGCCATATCAAACTTTGAACCATGACAAGGACAGAAGAAACCAGACTTAACACCCTGAACTTGTTCTGCAAAAGAATCCGGCAGGTAAGTTGGAGAACAACCTAAGTGCGTACAGAAACCAACAGCAACGAAGAATTCCGGCTTAATTGAACGGAACTCGTTCTGTGCGTATTCTGGTTGTTGTTCAGCTTCAGATTGAGGGTCACGAAGTTGACCACCGATCGCTTTTAGGTTCTCGAGTACCGACTCAGCACGGCGTACAACCCATACAGGTTTACCTTGCCACTCGACACGAACCATTTGTCCCGGTTCTAACTTACTGACTTCCACTTCCACCGGCGCGCCCGCAGCTTTCGCCTTGGCACTCGGATTCCATGATTTAATAAAAGGCACGGCTACAGCAGCTGCTCCTAAACCACCAACAACGGCTGTTGTTGCGGTTAAGAAACGCCTGCGACCGTTATTTAAAGGCGCGTTGCTCATCCAAACATTCTCCCATTTGCTCCTTGTGGATTGAAATAATTCCGATTAAAGAGCATGGCTAACAAAATATGTATTTAGTTCTATTTATTGACGGCAAATGATAAATAAAACCCTACTTTTTGACAAGATAAAGCTACCTTTTTGTAACAATCATGAGGCAAAGCGCACATTGGGTTACAAAAGCTTTCTAAATATAAGAATTTGGAAATAAAACGAGGGAGGGAAAGCGTTTAGAGGGGGTATAAAAACAAAAAGCCCGGCATATAGCCGAGCTTTGAACCACAATTCCAGTCGTAAAACTGGGGGCGTGTACTTTTTCGTAAAGAAAAATTAACGCTTAGAGAATTGAGGTTTACGACGTGCTTTACGTAGACCAACTTTCTTACGTTCAACGCAACGAGCGTCACGAGTAACGTAGCCAGCTGCACGTAGAGCAGGACGTAGAGTTTCATCGTACTCCATAAGAGCGCGAGTGATACCGTGGCGGATTGCGCCAGCTTGACCAGAAATACCACCACCAGAAACAGTGATGTAAAGGTCAAGTTTCTCAGTTAGTTCAACTAGCTCAAGAGGTTGCTTAACAACCATACGAGAAGTTGGACGACCGAAGTAAACATCAAGGCTACGCTTGTTGATTACGATCTCACCAGAGCCTGGTTTGATGAAAACACGAGCTGCTGAGCTTTTGCGACGACCAGTGCCGTAGTATTGATTCTCTGCCATTTTCATAATCCCCTTAGATGTCTAGTACTTGTGGCTGTTGAGCAACATGGTTGTGCTCAGTACCAGCGTACACTTTAAGCTTACGGTACATCGCGCGGCCTAGAGGACCACGTGGAAGCATACCTTTAACTGCTAGTTCTAGAACCATTTCTGGTTTCTTAGCAATTAGCTTTTCAAAAGTGATAGTTTTAAGACCACCTGGGAACTCTGAGTGACGGTAGTAAACCTTACCCTTAGCTTTGTTACCAGTTACAGCAACTTTCTCAGCGTTAACAACGATGATGTAATCACCAGTGTCTACGTGAGGAGTGTATTCTGCTTTGTGCTTGCCGCGTAGGCGAGAAGCGATTTCACTTGCTAGACGGCCAAGAGTTTTGCCTTCAGCGTCTACAACATACCAGTCGCGTTTTACAGTTTCTGGTTTAGCAACGAAAGTTTTCATGCTAATAATTACCTATTTAAAAAATTTACACTTAAGGAATACTCGCGTATTCCCACTGTCTAAGAGTTACCATTCATCACCCCTTCGAGTGTTGGAAAACTCTTGGCATAACGTGATTTTACTCATCGCTAGAGGCCCGCAGTAACGGTAGGTCGCAGGATTATAGAGAAGAGCGAAGAAAAAATCACCTCTTTTTGAACAAAATCACGATTTTTTTAATTCTATTTCTTATTCGAGATAATCAAAGCTAACTTAAGTGTTCTTTTGCCAAATATTCATGGCTCTGCATTTCAATTAAACGCGACTGACAACGTTTAAATTCAAACTCTAGCTGACCATGGGTGTATAGCTTTTCTAGCTCCACTTCCGCTGAAATAATCAGCTTCACATTGCGCTCGTAGAACTCATCAACTAATGCAATGAAGCGCCTCGCAGCGTCATCTGAAGTCGCGCCCATTTGCAATACATCCGCCAATAGAACTGTGTGATAAACCCGAGACAACTCAATATAGTCGTTCTGGCTACGAGCCGACTGACAAAGCTGAGCAAAGGTACCATGCAGTACGCCATCACTCGCTTCGACTACATCTAATTGACGGTGGTTAACCTCTATCTGCTTAAGCTTCTCTTTATCTTCACCAACGAGCTGAGCGTAATACTTTTCGAGATTAATATTCGCTTGGCTATCTAGCGGGTAATGGTAAATCTCAGCCTGTTCTAAGGTACGTAGACGATAGTCAATACCACTATCGACATTAAGGATATGACAGTTGTCTTGAATGAGCTTGATGGCAGGTAAGAAACGCGCTCGCTGTAACCCGTTGCGATACAGATCCGCAGGTGGAATATTAGAGGTCGCAACCAAGATAGCGTTTCGAGCGAATAACTCTTGGAACAAGGTTCCTAGGATCATCGCATCGGTGATGTCTGAAACAAAGAATTCGTCGAAACAGATAATGTCCGCTTCTTCCTTCAACTTGTCTGCGACTAAAGGCAATGGATCACTCACATTACCTAGCGCCTTTAGCTCATCATGAACTCGATACATAAAGCGGTGAAAGTGAACACGCAATTTTTTAGTGGTCGGTAAGGCATCATAGAACGTATCCATTAGGTACGTTTTCCCTCGCCCTACGCCACCCCAAAAATAGAGACCTTTCGGTGGTTGTGGCAGTTCTGGCTTTTTGCCTAGTAATTTCTGGAAGCGAGTCAGTTGAGGAATGGGCGTATTCATGTAATCTTGAAATTGATGAAAGAGTTCATCTAAAGATTTTACGGCTTGCTCTTGTGCTGGATCTCTTTGAAATCCATGTTCTTTTATATCTTGTTCGTATTTTTTAATGGGATTCATGACGACATTTCCACAATGAAAGCAATATCAGACAACAACTAAAAATGAGCCCAAACAGTACGAGGAATAACGTGATGTGGTGAATAATTCAGCATCAAACTGCTAACTAGCGCACACGCATTTCTCTTTATACTGCGGCTTTCTCATAGTACCATGGAGCCGTATCACGTGTAACTAAGCAGTAACAAACATGTTAAAAAACAATAATAAGGAGCTGTTATGCCTTGGATGTATGCCGTTGCCGGTTTACTAGTCGGAGTTATTTTAGGGGTCGCTATTTCTCGTCTCATGACACCTGAATACAAAAAACAAAAGAACGTACAGAAAGAATTGGATAGCGCAAAGTTTGCCCTTGAGCAGCAGCGACAAGAGCTGGCTGATCACTTTGCGAAATCAGCAGAAATGTTGGACACATTAGGTAAAGACTACACAAAACTGTACCAACACATGGAAAAAACAAGCTCAGAGCTGATTCCTAACCTGCCAGAGCAAGATAACCCGTTTGTGAAAACAGCCGCTGCCCATTCGGACAAGCCACAAGAGAAGCCTTCAGTAAAAGAGGCGACACTTGAGGAACAACCGAAAGATTACGCTAATGGCGCAACCGGTTTATTTACAGAGCAGAAGAAAGAAATCATGAATGCTCCCGATGTTGTTACAGCAAAAGCATCGTAAACATTTAACACTTCTGTGAACTTTACAAAGGTTTTTGAGTCATAACTTTCACTCAGGTCATTTGAAACTTATCATACTTATTAAACGTATAAGAGGGTTAAGACCTTAACTAGAGAGGAGTTTATGATGAAAAAACCTTTGCTTGCTTTATCAGTGCTAACTTTAAGCTTAAGTTCAATCATCACCCCCATTAAAGCAACAGCCGCACTGCCATTAAGTGTGGGTAATGAACAATTACCGAGCCTTGCTCCTATGCTTGAACAAGTGACCCCCGCTGTGGTTAGTATTGCCGTAGAAGGCAAACAGGTACAACGTCAGCAAATCCCTGAACAATTTCAATTCTTTTTTGGTCCAGAACAAACACGAGAGCGTCCCTTCCGCGGATTAGGCTCTGGTGTCATCATTGACGCCGAGAAAGGTCATATCGTGACCAATTACCATGTCATTAATGGTGCGGACGATATCAAAGTAAAACTGCATGATGGTCGAGAGTACGATGCTGAGCTAATCGGCGGCGACCAGATGTCTGATATCGCACTGCTAAAATTAGAAGAAGCCAAAAACCTGACCCAGATAAAAGTCGCAGACTCAGACAAACTAAGAGTTGGTGATTTTAGTGTCGCGATCGGTAACCCATTCGGACTTGGGCAAACCGTGACATCCGGTATTGTTTCTGCACTCGGCCGTAGCGGCCTGAATCTAGAAAACTTTGAAAACTTCATTCAAACCGATGCAGCAATCAACAGCGGCAACTCTGGTGGTGCGCTAGTGAACCTTAACGGTGAGCTAATTGGTATCAACACCGCCATTCTTGGCCCTAACGGAGGTAATGTCGGTATCGGCTTTGCAATCCCTTCTAATATGATGACAAACCTGACAGAACAAATTCTCGACTTCGGTGAAGTAAAACGCGGCATGCTTGGCGTTCAAGGCGGAGAAGTGACCTCTGAATTGGCAGAAGCACTCGGTTATGAATCAAGCAAGGGCGCCTTTGTTAGCCAAATCGTCCCTGACAGCGCAGCCGATAAAGCAGGACTGAAAGCGGGCGATATTATTGTCTCTATTAATGGCAAACGCATTGATACCTTCAGCGAGTTAAGAGCTAAGGTCGCAACACTCGGCGCTGGTAAGCAGATTGAACTGGGTGTGGTTCGTGACGGTAAGAGCAAAACCTTTGATGTGACGCTTGGTGAATCCACCAATAATAAAACACAAGCTGAGAAGCTCCATGAAGGACTAGCTGGTGCTGAGTTAACCAACACAACAGAGAGTGACTCTGCAACGGGCGTCAAGGTATCGAATGTTGCTCAAGGTTCACCAGCCGAAGCCTATCAACTCCTGAAAGATGACATCATCATCGGAGTAAACCGCCAGCCCGTTAAGAACCTTGCTGAGTTTAGAGAGATTCTTGAAAAACAACCTGGTGTACTGGCGCTTAATATCCAGCGAGGCGACCGAACTATCTATCTTGTGATTCGATAGTCTTACGTCAGCGCAATTACAGGGAGGCTCAGTAAGTTTGCTTTAAACTTACTCAGTCTCCCTTTTCTTTAGATCAATCAAAATGCTATGCTTCACTTGTAATCAAATCAGTCATCCATTGATGGAGGCTTCACACCTTACTTGTTGAAGAGGGAAACATGCTGTCCTTTCTATTTCGTTCTATTTCCCTTGGACTCGTTTCAGCGGCGCTTATTCTTCTCGCCTTCCCGAGCTTAAGACCAGCGATTGTCGCTGACGTCACTAGCCCTAAAGTCGATAATATTGGCTCTCTTCAGATTTCATTTAACCAAGCAGTTCGCCGCGCGGCGCCTGCAGTGGTTAACATTTATAGCCGTAAATACGCTGAAAGCGATCGAAACAAACTGCTCACACAAGGTTTGGGCTCTGGGGTGATTGTTAGCGAGAAAGGCTACATCATTACCAACTTCCATGTGGTGGCTCAAGCAGACCAAATAGTTGTGGCACTTCAAGATGGCCGAGTAGCAGCTGCGCAACTTGTCGGTTCAGACAAACGCACCGATATCGCGATACTTAGAGTCAGCGGTGATAATCTACCGGTGATCCCACTCAATCCTAATTACAAAGCCAATGTCGGTGATGTTGTACTGGCTATCGGTAACCCATACAACCTAGGTCAAACAACAACCTTTGGTATCATCTCTGCAACCGGCCGTTCTTCGATCAGTGCCGATGGCCATCAAGCCTTTATCCAGACCGATGCGGCAATCAATGAAGGTAACTCAGGTGGCGCACTGGTGAACTCACAAGGTGAGCTAGTCGGTATCAATACCGCCTCTTTCCAGCAAGCTACCGACATGGAAACCTATGGGATCTCATTCGCTATCCCCTATCCGCTTGCTAATAAAATCATGGAAAAGATCATCGCCGATGGTCGTGTGATTCGTGGCTATATTGGTATCGATGGACAAGACATCAACTCAGTCACCTCACGCATGTTGGGTACTAAGAATATCGGCGGGATCGTTGTGTTGGGGATAGACCCTAATGGTCCGGCTGCCGATGCGGGTTTTGAAGCTCAAGACATTATTGTCAGTATCAACGATAACCAAGTAAATGGTCGCCAGAGTGTAATGGACATCGTTACCGACCTGCGACCTGGTACAGTTATCGATGTGGGTATATTGCGCCAAGGTGAAAGCAAAACCTTAAAGGTGACCATTGCCGAAGATGCTCGCCTGTAGAGCAAACTCTGTAAGCAATGATTCAAGCTGCTAATACACAAGTACAAAAAACCCAGCTCATAGGCTGGGTTTTCTGTAAGCGTGCCATGAACACC
>NZ_JBFRLK010000082.1:0-18626 GCF_041469805.1 Vibrio sp. 10N.286.48.C11
CTCCTCCTACTCGATTTTGTAAGATATTGAAAAATATTGATTTGCAAAAATAATTGAAAATAACCCCTTGAAACTATTTTGCTCAATCCATATATCTATTTGTGAAGAGGATGACTGTCTTGCTCTACAAGAGAAGAAACAGAACCTTCATTACCGCTAACGAAGTATCGCTCAATAGAGGATAACTTTGGCAGCACACAACTTAAAAATTGATTCATTGCCATGTCCCAGCGTTGTCGCCAATAGAGGTGAAACCCGAGGAATGCGAATTGAATCTCTTAGCTGTTTACTGGGTCACACACAGGTTAGATCCAAGTAAAATTCGCAGCTAAGACTATTGCTTACTAAAAGGATAGCATTATGAGAACTGTAGATTTCACTCCACTTTACCGCAACGCAATCGGCTTCGATCGTCTATTCAACATGATGGAAGCGAATACATCGAAGAACTCTTCTGGCGGTTACCCTCCATACAACATCGAGCAAAAAGACGAGAACAACTACCGTATTACTATGGCAGTCGCTGGTTTTGCTGATGACCAATTAGATCTGACTCAGAAAGAGAACATGCTAATTGTGAAAGGTGAGCGTAAAGCAGAAGCAGAGAAAACCTTCGTATACCAAGGTATCGCAGAGCGCGATTTCGAGCGTAAATTCCAACTGGCTGACTACGTAAAAGTGGTAGGTGCAAGCATGGAAAATGGTCTTCTTCACATCGACCTCGAACGCGAAATCCCAGAAGCGATGCAACCACGTAAGATTGCTATCAATGGTAATAGTTTACTAGAAGGCTAATTACTGTTAGCTCCTTAGAGCTAAAAAATATCGGGAAGTAAAAGTGAAAGAGCACCTAATGAGGTGCTCTTTTTGTATTTGACCTGCGGTAAGCTAAAAGCTCTTATTACTGCTCTGAGTAAGCCTTTTTCACTTCTTCAGCAATGATAGCAATGCCTTTCTGCATCGCCTCATCATCTTGTACGTAGTTCATGCGTAAGCACTGGTGAGCATGATCCCACTCGTCTTCTTGGCCGATAAAGAAGTATTCACCCGGAACAATCAATACGCCGCGCTCTTTCAAGCGCTTATACAGTTCCATGGTAGTGATCGGCAGCTCATCAAACCATAGCCACAAGAAGATGGCGCCTTCAGGTTTGTGAATTCTAAAGCGTGGGTCGTCAATAGCATCTTGTAAGAGCTCAACTGCACGTAGAGATTTATCTTTATAGAAAGGTTTGATCACCTCGCTGCTTAAGCGCAGTAAATCGCCTTTTTCAATCATGTGATTGGCAATTGCAGGGCCGACGCTGTTTGGCGCTAAGCTGATGATGCCATTCATGTTGGTCAATGCTTGTGTTACTTCTTCACTCGCAATTACGATACCGCAACGCACACCCGGCAAACCAAGCTTAGAAAGGCTCATGCACAGAATCGTATTTTCATTCCAGAGCGGTTCGACATCTTCAAAGATGATGTTAGGAAACGGCAGGCCGTAAGCATTGTCGATCAGCAGTGGGATGTTGTTTTCACGCGCCAGTTTATCCAGTTTACGCACTTCTTCGTCGGTCAGTACGTTACCCGTTGGGTTGGTTGGACGAGATGCACAGATAGCCGCGACTGAGTCATCAACCTTTAGTTGTTCAAAATCAACGTGGTATTTAAACTGACGGTTTTCTAGCAGTTCGATCTCTGGGTGGTAAGAGATAAAAATATCGTCATCAATACCCGCGTCGCCGTAGCCGATGTATTCCGGTGCGATCGGCAGTAGGATTTTCTTATGTGAGCCGTCAGGATGTTGGCCTGCTAGCAGGTTGAATAGGTAGAAGAAGCCACTTTGACTGCCATTAGTCAGGCTGATGTTCTTCTCGCTGATGTCCCAACCGTAGGTCTCTTTCAGCATTGCCGCTAACGATTTGATGAAGCTGTCTTTACCCTGCGGACCATCGTAGTTGGCGAGGGCGGCGATGAGTTCTCCACTGGCGAGCATGTCGGCACTGGCTTGGTTAAAGTAATCGAGCATGGCAGGGATAGCGGCTGGGTTGCCACCACCGAGCATGATAGCGCCAGGAGTGCGCAGGCCATCATTCAAATCATCCATTAAACGAGTGATTCCAGAGTATCGATTAAACTTTTCGCCAAACTTAGAGAACTGCATTACTAATTTTACCTAATTCATTGTGATTGCTTGTTACGTGTCATTAAGGCAGACCTTATGTCTGCCATCAGTGTATTCCTTGAACATACCGCAATGTTTTTGCGACGCATAGCGCCAAATGCTCTAACACGTAAAAAACTTCTATAAAGTTTGGTTAATGAGTGACAGCTTGCTTATTGAACGTACCTTTAGCGATAAAAAAAGGAGAAGCCTAAGCTTCCCCTTTAGTTTCTGGTGTTTATGTTAATGAAGGTTTAGTTCGAACCGGTATAAACGACTAATACCTTGTCATCTTGGTATTGGCGTTCGAACGCATAGTAGCCCTTGCTGTTACGGATGATGTGCTTACCCTGAGCAACGGCTGGGTGGCGTTGGCGGAATTGGCCAAGCGCTTGCCAGTGTTCTAGCAGCTCTGCACGTTCGCCAGTGATTTGATCCCAAGGCATATCTGAGCGTGTGCCTTGCATTGGATCAGACCCCGTTGGGCCAAAGTCTCGGGCGATTTCATCGCCGTAATAGATCTGTACCGCACCGGGAGCCAGCATCAACGCGTTTGCAGCTTTGGTTTGTTTTGCAAAGTCACTGCCATGTTGTGTCCAGAATAGCGAGGTGTCGTGAGACGAGAGATAACTCAACACATTGAACTCGCTGTCACTGTTGATCTTGTCTGCGTAGCGAAGGTAATCAGCATCAAGATCGGATAGACACTTCAGCGCCTTAGGGGCGATGTCGCTCTGGAATTCAAAGTTGATGATCGAATCAAAGCCGTTAGCAAAGTAATCTGATTTGACTACGCTGTGTGCCCACACTTCGCCAGTCATCCAGAAAGGTAAATCATCTAAGGCTTTGTCTGGGTTGTTCTGTTTCCACTCAGCTAGTGCTTGGTTAGTGCTCTCTTTAAGCTCTGCCCAGGCGTCCAGTTCAACGTGCTTGGCTGTATCGACCCTAAATCCATCAACACCATATTCGCGCACCCAGTCAGACAACCAAGTGATCAGATGTTCACGAGGTGTTTTGAGTTCATCAGTCGCGCTGGTGGGTTTATTGCGATAGAAGTTAGGCAGCCCGGTTGTCTCTGTCGATTCTGTTTTGAAATCGGGCAGGTGCGCCAAAGACATGGTGAGGTTGTTGTAACCTGGAGAGTCATAAGCGCCAATATCGCTGCGCAGCCAAGCTTTGCCCCACCACTTTTCCCACGCTTCTTTGTCGCTGTAAGATATGTAGTTGTTGAAGTAGTGCCAGTTCTGGCCAGCTTCTGGTTGCCAGTCCGTCCAGTTTTCGCCAAGCGTTTGTTTGGCTTCTTCATCAGTTAGGTTGAGTTTGCCAAAGTCGAACTCTTGCATGTCGGCAAGCGTCGCGTATCCCGTGTGGTTCATTACCACGTCCCAAACAACACGAATGCCTTTGCTGTGCGCGGTATCGATGAAGGTTTTCAGCTCGTCTTCGGTACCCATGTTGTCATCAAGCTTGGTCCAATCTTGGTGGTAGTAACCATGGTAGCCATAGTGTTTGAAATCACCGCGATCACCGCCGCCAACCCAGCCGTGAATTTGCTCTAACGGAGACGTTATCCAGATAGCATTAGCACCGAGTGATTCTATGTAATCGAGTTTTTCGGTTAAGCCTGCCAAGTCACCACCGTGGAAGGTGCCGATTTCGTCTTGTCCGTCTTGGCTGCGACCATAGCTGTTGTCGTTATCAGGGTTGCCGTTGTGGAAACGGTCGGTCATGACGAAGTAGACCGTAGCGTTGTCCCAACTAAAGTCAGCCTTGGTTTCTGGTTCTACTCTCTCCAGCAGCAGAACACCTTGGCTGTTTTCTGCAGGTTGCATGGTGACGCTGCCATTAGTCACTGTGACTTGTTTGCCTGAAAGAGCGTCTCTTACCAGGGTGCCATCATCAAAGGTTTGAGTAACATCTATGGTGGTTGGTTGGTCACTGGGTACTGGACAGGCAAAGCTTTGTACTTGCTTCTGCTTTGGCTTTACCTGAACCGTGAGTTCATTGGTCTGTGGGTTGAGCGTAAATTGATAGGTGTTAGCGCGAAAGACTTTAATAGCGATTTCAGATTTATCGGTGCAGTCGTCTAGGCGAAGGGGTTTATTGAACTTGATACGACTCTCTTCGGCCAGCGCATAGTTAGTGCCACAGGTATTTTGAGTATCGCTGATAGAGAAGGTATAGCTACCTTTAGCGAGTTCCTGTTCAGCGATAACAGTGCCTTTTCCTGTCGATTCAAATACGACAGTGTTGTTATCGATCGTCAGCAATAAGCTGTCATCACTGGTTTGGCTGCATGCGCTGAGTGCGAGTATTGAAAGCGCGAGTACTGTTTTTTTCATTGTTCCCTTCCCCTGAATAAACAGGTCAGTTATAGCAAACAATGCCCTCTACAGTCTGAGCGCTGATTCATTCAGATAATCAATAACACCTCTACAAACAAATGCTTGGTTCACAAAAACAAAAAGGGAAGCTTTCGCTTCCCTTTGGGTATTTACCCTTGGTTGCTCAGAGTATGACTGAGAGCAACTGTCTCACTCGTGCTTATTTTTGCAGTAGAGAGATGTCAGCAATCTGTAGGAACAGGTTACGTAGGTTGTTCAGTAGCGTTAGACGGTTCTTCTTAAGCGCTTCGTCATCAGCCATAACCATTACGTTATCGAAGAATGCATCAACCGGTTCACGTAGATCAGCAAGCTTACTTAGGGCTTCTTGGTAGTTGCCTGTCGCGAATGCTGGTTCAAGTGCTTCCGTCATTACTTCAACGTTTTCAGCCAGTGCTTTCTCTGCGTCTTCTTGAAGAAGCGTTAGGTCGATTTCAGCTGGTAGCTCGCCATCGAATTTCGCAAGGATGTTACCTACACGCTTGTTCGCTGCTGCTAGTGCTTCTGCTGCTTCCAGTTCACGGAAGTGAGAAACCGCTTTAACACGTTGGTCAAAGTCAGCTGGCTTAGTTGGACGACGTGCTAGTACCGCTTGGATGATATCAACGCTGAAACCAGCATCTTGGTACCATGCGCGGAAACGACCTAGCATGAAGTCGATAACGTCAGCTTCAACATTGTCGTTAGTTAGCTTGTCGCCTAGTAGCTCTTTCGCTTTACCGATCAGATCCGTTAGGTCTAGGTTGTAGCCGTTTTCAACGATGATACGTAGCACACCTAGTGATGCACGACGTAGAGCGAATGGGTCAGAACCTTTTGGTGCTTGGCCAATACCGAAGATACCTACGATAGTGTCTAGCTTGTCTGCCATTGCAACTGCTGAAGAGATACCCGTGCTTGGTAGGTCGTCACCAGCGAAACGAGGCATGTACTGCTCGTAAAGTGCTAGTGCAACTTGCTCGTCTTCACCATCGTGAGTCGCGTAGTGCATGCCCATTACACCTTGTGTATCCGTGAATTCGAATACCATAGATGTCATTAGGTCACACTTAGCCAGTAGGCCTGCGCGCTTAGATTTCTCAACGTCAGCATCGATTTGCTCAGCGATGTAGCCAGCAAGTTCTGTGATGCGGTCTGTTTTGTCTTTGATAGTACCAAGCTGCTTCTGGAAGATAGCTTGGTCTAGCTCTGGAAGACGGTCGATCAGCGGGCGCTTACGGTCTGTGTTGAAGAAGAACTCAGCATCAGCAAGACGTGGACGTACAACTTTCTCGTTACCTTCGATAACGTGACGAGGCTCTTTAGACTCGATGTTTGATACGAAGATAAAGTTAGGAAGTAGCTTCTTATTTTCATCGTAAACAGGGAAGTACTTTTGGTCACCTTTCATGGTGTAAACCAAAGCTTCAGAAGGTACTTTTAGGAACTCTTCTTCAAACTTCGCTGTAAGTACTACTGGCCATTCAACCAGAGACGTTACTTCTTCAACAAGGTCATCTTCTAGGTCAGCTTTACCGCCAACCGCTGCTGCCGCTTTTTGAGAGTCAGCAAGGATGATTGCTTTACGCGCTTCGTAATCCGCCATTACTTTACCGCGCTCTTCTAGGATCGCAGGGTATTGGTCAGCAGAATCGATTGTGAACTCTTGTTCGCCCATGAAACGGTGGCCACGGATAGTACGAGCAGATGCTACGCCTAGGATTTCGCCTTCAACAAGCTCATCACCTAGTAGTACTGTCAGTGTTTTCACTGGACGGATAAATTGAATGTCTGAGTTACCCCAGCGCATTGCTTTAGGGATTGGTAGGCCAGCTAGTGCTTTCGCAGCGATGTCCATCACCAATTCTTGAACAGGTTTGCCAGTTACTTCTTGTTTGAAAAGAAGCCACTCGCCTTTGTCTGTTTTCAGACGGTCAGCTTGCTCAACAGTAATACCGTTACCACGAGCCCAACCTTGTGCTGCTTTAGTCGCGTTGCCTTCTGCATCGAATGCTACAGAAACAGCAGGACCACGTTTTTCAACGACTTTGTCCGCTTGGCCTTCAGCCAGTGCTGTTACTTTAAGTGCTAGACGACGAGGTGCTGCGTACCACTTGATGCCTTCGTGAGAAAGCTCAGCCGTTTTAAGACCTGCTTCAAAGTTAGAAGCAAAGGCTTCTGCTAGAGAACGAAGTGCTGTTGGTGGAAGCTCTTCCGTACCCAGTTCAATTAGAAAATTCTTCGCCATGATTATTTGTCCTTCTTACACATTGGGAAGCCAAGCGCTTCACGTGACGCGTAGTACGCCTCAGCAACTGATTTAGTCAGGTTGCGGATACGAAGGATGTAACGTTGACGCTCTGTTACAGAGATAGCTTTGCGCGCATCAAGGATGTTGAATGCGTGACCTGCTTTTAGAATGCGCTCGTAAGCTGGAAGCGGAAGTGGCTTCTCAAGCTCAAGTAGTTCTTTACACTCTTTCTCGCACTGATCGAAGAAAGTGAATAGGAAATCTACGTCTGCGTGCTCGAAGTTGTATGTTGATTGCTCAACTTCGTTTTGGTGGAAGATGTCACCGTAAGTCACGTTAGAACCGTCTGGTGCTACGTTCCATACTAGGTCGTAAACAGAATCTACTTCCTGAATGTACATTGCTAGACGCTCGATACCGTAAGTGATCTCGCCAGTTACTGGCTTACACTCAAGGCCGCCAACTTGTTGGAAGTAAGTAAACTGAGTTACTTCCATGCCGTTTAGCCATACTTCCCAACCAAGGCCCCATGCGCCTAGTGTTGGGTTTTCCCAGTTATCTTCAACGAAGCGAATGTCGTGAACAAGTGGGTCAACACCAAGAACCTCTAGGGAGCCTAGGTACAACTCTTGGATATTGTCTGGCGATGGTTTTAGCGCTACTTGGAATTGGTAGTAGTGCTGCAGACGGTTAGGGTTTTCACCGTAACGGCCATCGGTCGGACGACGAGAAGGTTGAACGTAAGCTGTAGACATTGGCTCTGGGCCAAGTGCACGTAGACATGTCATTGGGTGAGAGGTGCCAGCACCTACTTCCATATCTAGTGGTTGAACAATGGTACAACCGTTTTGTGCCCAGTAATCCTGCAGCGCGAGGATCATTCCCTGGAAGGTTTTGATATCGTATTTTTGCATAGTCAGGTTCGCGCGATTCTTTTAAATGAATGATAAAAATAACCTCTGAGTATACCGAGATATTGGTAAAGCGAGTAGGGGTAATCTTGTTTAATTAGTGGTCTAAAATGTCGTTTAATGGATTTTTTTGCCTTTAATGTTTGTTTTTCGGCACAAGTGGATATTTTGATAACTTTGACACTTGTGTTTGAAAGCGTGGGTGATTAAAATCTCGCGGTCTTTGGGGAGTAGCTTACTTATTCATATCCTATTGAATGAGTTCGTCCGTCAACATAATTGATGCAAAATCATCATGGCGTTCGAGGCAACCACCACCTTGGTGGCGCTTAGCAAGACCTTAGACAAGCATCGTGAACCGGGATGGGGCGCGAGGTTTGTCTTTGGTTAAATATAATAATCTCCATCCCAAATGAGCATGTCGTGAGCGTTTTAGCAATTTCAATTACAACTGTCGCCTTAGCCGAGATCGGTGATAAGACCCAGTTGCTATCCCTTTTATTAGCCAGTCGATATCGCAAGCCGATACCTATCATCGCGGCTATCTTCTTTGCCACCATTGCCAATCATGCCCTTGCAGCATGGCTCGGGGTTGTGGTCGCAGATTACTTATCTCCTGAAGTCTTAAAGTGGGTGCTGGTGGTCAGTTTCATTGCGATGGCGGGGTGGATTCTGATTCCGGATAAGTTAGATGACGATGAACAGGTCTCAAACCGAGGCCCGTTTGTCGCCAGTTTTATCGCTTTCTTTATTGCTGAGATCGGTGATAAAACCCAGATTGCGACCTCTATCCTAGGGGCTCAA
The DNA here is from genome assembly GCF_041469805.1 of Vibrio sp. 10N.286.48.C11. Taxonomy (NCBI): domain Bacteria; kingdom Pseudomonadati; phylum Pseudomonadota; class Gammaproteobacteria; order Vibrionales; family Vibrionaceae; genus Vibrio; species Vibrio sp. 10N.286.48.C11. The sequence goes on from NZ_JBFRLK010000082.1 coordinate 8,482, forward strand.
TATGCGGATGCATTAGCGTGGGTGATTCTGGGTACTACCATTGGTATGTTATTGGCGAATGTGCCTGTGGTGATCATCGGTAAATTGTCGGCAGACAAGATGCCGCTTGACCTGATTCGTAAGATCACGGCCTTGTTGTTCGTTGGTTTGGCTATTGCTGCGGCTTTCTATTAATAGGTGGTATTGAGGCTAATTATACTCAATTAGTAGAGTAATGTGTTGTAGGTCATACTCTTACAGTATTGTGGGGTTTATCGAGCGAACGGACATATAACTGTCATACTTGTCATGATATTTTAATCTTGTGAGTTAAGAACACGAGGGCATGATTATGTTGACGCGTTATATGGGTATTACTCCACAAAGCCAAAGTTATCTATTTACCTTTGGTCTTGCACTTACACTATTAGGCATGGTGTTGACGGACATGTGGCTACCAATGGTCGCGGGTGCTATCATCATGACTGCGCTTGCGGTAGAGGCTTGGATTCGGGTCGCGCATATTATTCCGATGCGCAAAGATATCCGAGAAATTCAGCATCAGCTGGAGCATCTGCAAAACAAGTCTAGAAGCGAATAAACAAAAAGCCGCTGGTACTCTGAGTTCTATTTAAGAACATAAGGTACCAGCGGCTTTTTTGATACTTGATAGTCGGTGGGGCGCTACGCCTCCAATCCCTTTCTGATCAAATACTGGTAAGGCAACGTTTCTGTTGCTTGGCCTACCAACTGGTGATCCATGAATCGACAAAAGCTCGGAATATCTCGAGTTGTCGAAGGATCGTCAGCTTTTACCAGTAACACATCGCCATCCTGCATGTTTCTAATTGTCTTCCTGACCATCATTACTGGTTCTGGGCAACGCAGGCCTTCAGCTTCTAAAGTATGGGTTGCCAGTTCAGGTTTGAATGTCATGGTTTGTATCTCTATATCTATCTAACGAGTGAATAATACGTCTGCAGAAAAAATATGCAATAAGTGCTTGGCAAACAGAATCATTTCCTATAACTTAGTTAACAAGTTGATAACAACTTGAAACAAAGGCAACTAGCTAAGGAGTGGCGATGTTGACAGGATTAGATAGATTAACAATTTATTCGGTTCTCTGTTTTATTTCTTTTTGTGCGTTAGTACTACGTTCATCGACAGAGACCTCACTGATGCCTATTTTTGGCATAGTAGCAACGATTATTGGTATTTGGGTGGAGATGCGCCGTTGGCAAGGTATAGCCGAAGAGCGAGAGCACTAACCCGAATACAACAAGCAAATTCCGATACGACAACATTCCGACACTATCCCCAGATTTTCTTGGGCTTCCCCGCGTAATTGCGGGATTTTTTTTATCTAAAGCATGCTATAAACAACTTAGTGATCAATGACAATCGTATACAGCTAGGTAAGTGGTGTGGAATTAGAAGATATCTATCGTAGAGACCTGAATTTATTGGTCGCTTTAAAGGTATTGATTGAAGAGGGCAGTGTTAGCCAGGCCGCGATTCGTCTTAACTTAAGTCAGTCGGCAACCAGCCGAGTATTAGGGCGCTTAAGAGAGTTACTCAACGATCCCTTGTTTACGCGACAAGGTCAGCACCTTATCCCCACCAAAAAAGCACTTGAGATCAGCCAACGCATTGATCAGCCTTTAGAATCATTCCGCCAACTGCTTAGCCCGAGTGATTTCGATCCTTACTATTGCAGTGAGCGCTTTTTGATTGCGACCACTGACTACGCGATGCAAACCATCTTACCTTATGCACTACCGAAGATTTATGAGCAAGCGCCGAACATCTCTTTGGAGTTTGCACCGCTGCAGCATGAACATTTGTTTAAGCAACTCAGCACCGAACGCGTTGATATGGCGATCTGTCGTCCGAGTGGCAGCATTGCACCACTTTATCAAGAGGTCTTGGGGCCGGTTGGTGTGTCGTGTCTGTTATCTAAAAACCATCCATTGGCGGACCAGCCTTTAAGCCTTGAAGACTATGTATCACTCCCGCATGCGATGATTGCGATCAGTGATGGTGTTAAGGCTTTATTAGACAACGCGTTAGCTAATCAACAGCCTCGAAAAATGGTGTTGCGTGCTTATCACCTTGAAGCCGCATTGGCGATTGTTGATAGAATGCCGTTGGTGATCACTGTACCTGCTGATTTGGCTTATTTGGTCGCTGAGCGTTATGACTTAGTCGTCAAGCCGCTGCCATTCGAGTTTATGCCGTTTGATTACTCACTGATCTGGCACTCGCGTTGCGATTCTTCTGCTTCACAACAATGGTTAAGAAGAGTGGTAAAAGAAGAGTGTGGTGAGTTGATTCAAAAACGGATTGCGGATGTCGGTTTGGGTTAACCGGATCTGAGTCTGAGTTCACTTGACCCGAATGACAAAAACGCAAAAGGGCTGATAAAAATCAGCCCTTTGTTGTTTTGGGTTATCCAAGCCTAAAGCTGTTGCTTAAGGTTTGATAACTTTATGTTTGAGAGCCTATAGTTTAATGACTACGCGACCAGTGATTTGACCGTTAGTGATGTCTTCTGCTGCTTGAATTGCACCGTCTAAAGACACTTCTTTGGTTGCTTGAGCGTAGAAAGATTCTGGTAGTAGCTCAGCCAGTTGTTCCCACGCTTTAATACGTTTTTCACGAGGGCACATTACAGAATCAACACCTTGTAGGCGAACGTTACGCAGAATGAATGGCATTACCGTGGTTGGTAAGTCAAAACCGCCTGCTAGACCACACATCGCAACCGCACCGTTGTAATCAATTTGCGCCAATACTTTCGCAAGCACTTTGCTGCCTACCGTATCGATAGCGCCAGCCCACAGTTGTTTTTCTAGTGGCTTAGCTGGTTCTTCTAGTTCAGCACGCTCTACAATACGTGTCGCGCCTAGTGATTTAAGTAGTTCACCGTTTACAGAAGCACGGCCAGTCACTGCTGCCACTTTGTAGCCCAGTTGGTTTAGTAGAGTGATAGATACGCTACCTACACCGCCACTTGCGCCGGTAACTAGGATTTCACCGTCTTCAGGCTTGATGCCAGCATCGACAATAGCTTGAACACAAAGCATTGCTGTGAAGCCTGCTGTACCAATCGCCATTACTTTCTTAGCGTCTAGACCTTTAGGCATCGGCACTAACCAGTCACCGTTTAGGCTTGCTTTCTCAGCCATGCCGCCCCAGTGACCTTCACCAACACCCCAACCAGTTAGAACCACTTCGTCGCCTGCTTTGTAGCGAGGGTCATCAGATTGTGAAACCACACCAGAAAGGTCGATACCAGGAACCATAGGGAAGTTGCGAACAATGCGCCCTTTACCTGTAATCGCCAAACCATCTTTGTAGTTCAAAGAAGAGTAGCTAACATCAATCTTCACGTTACCTTCTGGTAATTGAGATTCTTCAATTTGAGAAACTGACGCGATAGTTTTTTTGTCTTCTTGGTTTAGTACAAGTGCTTTAAACATGATCTGCTCCGTGGAGGAATATTAGGAAACTGAAGTAACTTTAGTTGAATCATCCGAGAAAAAATAATGAAACATCAACATTGAATATATGCGTTTTGTGCATAGATGTCAGGGTTGGTTTTTCTCACGTTGAGTTCGCTGAACACAATCGATGCATTGTTGGATGCCAAGCAATAAAAAGTGCAGCTATATAAATATAGCTGCACAAAAGATTACCCTTCAAATATTACAGTCAGTAAACGCTATGGGCGTTCAAATACCGTTGCAATACCTTGGCCTAAACCAATACACATAGTCGCCAAGCCGTATTTCACGTCTTGTGCTTCCATCAGGTTGATTAGCGTCGTCGAGATACGAGAACCAGAACAGCCTAGTGGGTGACCCAGAGCAATCGCACCGCCGTTAAGGTTTACTTTCTCGTCAACAACATCCAGTAGACCTAAGTCTTTAGCACAAGGTAGAGATTGAGCAGCAAACGCTTCGTTTAACTCAATCACACCCATGTCTTCAATGGTTAGTCCTGCACGTTTAAGTGCTTTTTGGGTTGCTGGTACTGGGCCGTAACCCATGATTGAAGGATCGCAGCCAGCGATAGCCATAGACTTCACGCGAGCGCGAATCTTAAGGCCAAGTGCGTTAGCTTTCTCTTCGCTCATGATAAGCATTGCAGAAGCACCATCAGACAGAGCTGATGAAGTACCTGCTGTTACTGTGCCGTTTGCTGGGTCAAATACCGGACGCAGCTGGGATAAGCCTTCAACTGTTGTCTCTGGGCGAATGACTTCGTCGTAATCCAGAGTGAACAGAGAACCGTCTGCAGCGTGAGCTTCGGTTGGCAGGATTTCATTTTTGAAACGACCTTCAACCGTAGCTGCTTGAGCGCGAGCATGTGAGCGTGCTGCGAATGCATCTTGGTCTTCACGGCTAATACCGTGCATTTTGCCTAACATCTCAGCGGTTAGCCCCATCATGCCGGCCGCTTTTGCTACGTGTTTTGACATGCCTGGGTGAAAATCAACACCATGGTTCATTGGTACGTGGCCCATGTGCTCCACACCACCAATCAGGCAGATTTCAGCATCACCAACCATGATAGAGCGAGTTGCATCATGCAAAGCTTGCATAGATGAACCACATAAACGGTTGACTGTTACAGCACCAATCTCAATCGGTAGACCAGCAAGCAAGGCAGCGTTACGTGCAACGTTGAAGCCTTGCTCTAGTGTTTGTTGTACACAACCCCAGTAAATATCTTCAATTTCGACAGGGTTTACTTCTGGGTTGCGCTCTAAAATGCCTTTCATCAAATGTGCAGACAGATCTTCAGCACGAGTGTGACGGAAAGCTCCACCTTTGGAACGTCCCATTGGGGTGCGAAGGCAATCAACAACAACTACATTTTTCATTTTGCTATTCCTTTTCCAAATGTGGGTTACAGAGAACTGGCTTGTTGGCTGTCGTAAAAGCTTTCGCCCTTCGCTGCCATATCAAGCAATAGCTGAGGAACTTGGTACATTGCACCTAAGTCTTGGTAGCCTTTCGCCATTTCAACGAAGTTACCAATGCCCACACTGTCTAAGTAGCGGAATACGCCGCCTCTAAATGGAGGGAAGCCTAAACCGTAAACCAGTGCCATATCCGCTTCTTGCGGTGTCGCGATAATGCCTTCTTCTAGACAAAGCACCACTTCGTTGATCATTGGAATCATCACGCGCTGGATAATTGTTTGGTCATCAAAATCTTGTGGTGCTTGACATACGTCAGCCAAGATAGGAAGAATGTCTTCAGAGAAGGTCTTCTTCGGACGACCACGCTTGTCTACGCTGTATGTGTAGAAACCGCTACCGTTTTTCTGACCGTATTTTTCAGCAACGTAAAGTGCATCAATCGCATCACGACCTTCTTTGCCCATACGCTCTGGGAAACCTTGCGCCATCACAGCTTGTGCGTGGTGTGCAGTGTCTAGGCCTACAACGTCTAGTAAGTAAGCCGGGCCCATTGGCCAACCGAACTTGCGCTCCATCACTTTATCGATCTTAGTGAAATCAGCACCGTCGCGTAGCAACATGCTGAAACCGCCAAAGTAAGGGAAAAGTACACGGTTAACGAAGAAGCCTGGGCAGTCGTTAACAACGATTGGGGATTTACCCATCTTCGCTGCGTAAGCAACCACGCGATTGATGGTCTCTTCTGAAGTTTGTTCACCACGGATGATCTCAACCAAAGGCATGCGATGCACAGGGTTAAAGAAGTGCATGCCACAGAAGTTTTCTGGGCGCTTCAGTGATTTCGCTAGCAGGTTGATCGGAATTGTAGAGGTGTTTGATGTTAGAACCGTGTCTTCACCAACCAAACCTTCCACTTCGCTCAGTACTGCTGCTTTTACTTTCGGGTTTTCTACTACTGCTTCAACAATCACATCCGACTGTTCTACACCCGCGTAATGCAGGCTTGGAGTAATAGAAGACAGAATATCTGCCATCTTGAATCCATCTAAGCGACCGCGTGATAAGCGTTTATTCAACAGCTTAGATGCTTCGTTCATACCTAGATCAAGCGATGCTTGTGCGATGTCTTTCATCATCACTGGCACGCCTTTTAGAGCTGATTGGTAAGCAATACCGCCGCCCATGATACCTGCACCAAGTACGGCTGCACGCTCAGTTGCTTTGTTTGCTGACTTACCCGCTTGTTTCGCTAAGCCTTTGATGTACTGGTCATTCAGGAATAAGCCAACTAATGCTTTTGCTTCTTCCGATTTCGCTAGCTTAACGAAGTGCTTACGTTCGATGTCGAGTGCTGCATCGCGATTGCTGCGTGCTGCTTCTTCAATCGCAATCACAGAAGTAATCGGAGCTGGGTAGTGAGGCCCTGCTTTTTGAGCAACTAAGCCCTTCGCCATGGTAAAGCTCATCATCGCTTCGAGTTTGCTTAGTGAAAGCGCTGATGTCTTTTGTTTACGGCGTAGCTGCCAGTCTAATTTTTCATTAGCAGCCAGAGAAACGGTATTGATTGCCGATTCTAGTAACTGGTCTGTTTCAACAATCGCATCTAACAAGCCAACTTTAAGCGCTTCATCTGCACGGCATGCTTTGCCTTGCGTGATAATTTCCATTGCGCTGTCAGCACCGATAACACGAGGTAGGCGCACACAACCACCAAAACCAGGCATGATGCCAAGTTTGGTTTCAGGTAGGCCAATGCTGGTGGTCTTGTCACCGATACGGAAATCGGTAGCGAGTACACATTCACAGCCGCCGCCAAGGGCATGGCCACGCATCATTGAAAGAGTTGGGACAGGAAGGTCTTCGAGCTTGCTGAAGATTGAATTAGCGAATCTTAACCATTCATCAAGTTCTGCTTCTGGCTTAGCAAATAGGCCAAGAAATTCAGTGATGTCTGCGCCTACAATGAACGCGTCTTTGTTTGAAGTTAAGATTAAACCACGTAATCCTGCGTGAGCATTAAGAGCATCTAACGCTTTATCTAGTGATTCTAAAGTAGCAAGGTCGAGTTTGTTTACAGAGGCTGGTGCACAGAAGCTTAATTCCGCAATACCATCTTGTAATTCCTTTACCTGTAGGGTGTTAGCTTGGTAAATCATTGTCTATCTCCATGACATACAATCCACGATTGTTTGAGAGAATCTTGTTATCTTTCTATTATTGTAGAATACCTGGTAAGACCAGTTATCTTAGTCTGTACCTCTGCTTGATTAATTTCAATACATTTTTTAAACAATTGTTTAACATTGTGCGATGGCACAGATCCTCTAACCCTTATTATTCACGCGTGATACACTTCGTCGCTCTTATTAACTAAGTTAACGATATGAATGAACAGCCTTATTTAATACCTTCTGCGTCGGCTCTGTTTGAAGAAGAGATAAAAAAGAGCGTCTTTATTACGCATCTTGCTCATACTCCAAGTGTTGAAGCTGCAAAACAGTTCGTAGAACAGGTGAAAAAAGAGCATTCTTCAGCACGACATAACTGTTGGGGTTTTGTTGCTGGTCGACCTGAAGACTCAATGCTTTGGGGTTTCAGTGATGATGGTGAACCCTCGGGTACAGCGGGTAAGCCTATCTTGGCGCAACTATCGGGCTCTGGTGTCGGTGAATTAACGGCTGTTGTGACGCGCTACTCTGGCGGAATTAAGCTTGGAACCGGCGGTTTGGTTAAGGCTTACGGCGGTGGCGTACAACAAGCTCTCAAGCTGCTTCAAACTATCGAGAAAAAAATAACCACAAAATTACGGCTAGAGCTAGACTATGGCTTTGTGCCGATCGCACAATCCATCATGGCTCAGCATCAGGCTGTTGAGGTCCAAGCGGATTATGGTGTTCAAGTTGAGCTTATTATTGAAATAGAGCTCCTTCAGGTAGATTCGTTTACCCAAACCATGATCAATAAAAGCGGTGCTAAGGCACTGGTAACGAAAGTCAAAGACAACTAGGAAGTGTGAAGCATTTCGCTTCGTTCAATAGCTCATGCAATTTCGCTCAATTATTCGAATCGTCGGATTATTATTAGCACTTTTTAGTGTATCAATGCTTGCTCCTGCGCTCGTCGCACTGATCTATCGAGATGGTGCGGGTGTGCCATTTGTGACGACCTTCTTCGTTCTCTTATTCTGTGGAGCAACTTGCTGGTTTCCAAACCGACGTTATAAGCATGAATTGAAAGCGCGTGATGGCTTTTTGATTGTTGTTCTGTTTTGGACGGTAATCGGTAGTGCGGGTGCGCTGCCGTTTTTGATCGCCGATAACCCCAATGTGTCGGTAACCGATGCTTTCTTCGAATCCTTCTCTGCATTAACTACGACAGGTGCGACCGTAATTGTCGGCCTCGATGATCTGCCTAAGGCGATTCTTTTTTATCGTCAGTTCCTACAATGGTTTGGTGGTATGGGTATCATCGTATTAGCGGTAGCTATCCTCCCTGTTCTGGGTATCGGTGGTATGCAGTTATATCGTGCTGAAATCCCGGGTCCAGTAAAAGATAGCAAGATGACTCCGCGTATTGCTGAAACGGCAAAAGCGCTTTGGTACATCTACCTGAGCTTAACCATTGCTTGTGCAATGGCGTTTTGGCTTGCTGGGATGAGCTTCTTTGATGCCATCAGTCATAGCTTCTCTACTATTGCGATTGGTGGCTTCTCGACTCACGATGCGAGCATGGGGTATTTCAATAGCCCTGCGATCAACATGATTACAGTTGTGTTCCTTCTTATATCCGCATGTAACTATTCGCTTCACTTTGCTGCATTTGCTTCAGGTGGTGTGCATCCTAAGTATTATTGGAAAGATCCTGAGTTCCGCGCCTTTATCTTTATTCAGGCAGTACTGTTCTTGGTTTGTTTCTTATTACTGCTCAATCATCACTCTTATGATTCGTACTACGATGCTTTCGACCAAGCCTTGTTCCAAACCGTGTCTATCTCTACGACCGCGGGTTTTACAACGACGGGTTTCTCAGAGTGGCCATTGTTCTTACCCGTACTGCTTTTGTTCTCTTCTTTTATAGGGGGATGTGCAGGTTCTACGGGTGGTGGTATGAAAGTGATTCGAATCTTACTACTTACTCTGCAAGGTGCTCGTGAAATGAAGCGTCTTGTTCACCCACGGGCTGTCTATACCATCAAGGTTGGCGGTTCTGCACTACCACAACGTGTTGTAGATGCGGTCTGGGGCTTCTTCTCTGCATACGCATTAGTGTTTGTGGTTTGTATGCTGGCTCTTATTGCAACTGGTATGGACGAGTTGAGTGCTTTCTCTGCGGTAGCGGCGACATTAAATAACCTTGGCCCGGGCCTTGGTGAAGTCGCGGTGCACTTTGGCGATGTGAACGACAAAGCAAAATGGGTACTTATCGTATCTATGTTGTTTGGCCGATTAGAAATCTTCACCTTATTAATCTTATTGACCCCTACGTTTTGGCGTAGCTAAGGACAACATTGTGGCAAAAGCTCTATTTTTGTATTCAAGCCGTGAAGGGCAGACCAAGAAAATCTTGAACTATATAAAAGAAGAAATGAGTGAGTTCGAATGTGAGCTTCAAGATCTGCACACTATTGGCAAGGTGGACTTTGCTCAGTACGACAGAGTGTTGATTGGCGCATCGATTCGTTATGGCCACCTTAATAAGAAGCTATATCAATTTATTGATGCCAACCTTACTCAGTTGCAATCAAGCAAGGTTGCGTTCTTCTGTGTTAACTTAACGGCGCGTAAAGAAGACCAAGGCAAAGATACACCAGAAGGCAGTGCGTATATTAAGAAGTTCCTTACCAAGTCTCCATGGCAGCCGACTTTAATCGGTGTATTTGCAGGTGCCCTCTATTACCCACGTTATAACTGGTTCGATAGAACCATGATCCGCTTTATTATGAATATGACAGGTGGTGAAACGGATACAACGAAGGAAGTTGAGTACACAAACTGGGAAAAAGTCTCTTTGTTCACTGAAAAACTGAAGAATATGTAAGATAAAAGCCTACTTTTGAGGCGTTTTGAGTTCTTTTTAATCGAACGAATAAAAAAACGAAAAAAACTTAAAAAAGGGCTTGCCAGTGTGATCGAAATCTCTATAATGCCACCTCGCTGACACGGGATGGCTTCTTAGGAAACCAGAACGAATCAGCAAGCCAAATTAGCCAAGCCAAGCGCTTGAAAAAAGTTTT